>CAMKNF010000011.1 GCA_946414115.1 uncultured Ruminococcus sp.
CCTTTCCAAACAACACGCACTATTATAAATTCGGAGCGTAGCGACCATTAATTCCTCATTCCTAATTCCGAATTCCGCATTAAATTATAGTTTACCTTATAAATGAAATGTTAAATAATACATTACTCTATAATCTTATTAATTGTATCTGAATACAAAATGAAAGGATATTAACTTATGAAAAAGCTGATTTCACTTTTACTCTGCGCTGCACTTGTCGGCGGCTGTGTACTTACAGGCTGTAATTCGCAGGAGAGCTCGGGCTCGTCAAAAGCAGAAAATGCCGCAGTAGCCGATCCGATTGAGAATATAAAAGCTACAGCGTCTGACGATAAATACCGCAACTATTATGAAATCTTCGTTAATTCGTTCTGCGATTCCAACGAAGATGCTGTCGGCGACTTACAGGGCATTATTTCACAGCTTGATTACCTCAATGACGGCGACCCGAACAGCGGAGACGACCTTGGCATTGACGGAATCTGGCTTACTCCTATTATGCCTTCAAAGTCCTACCATAAATATGATGTTGAGGATTACTATGATATTGACCCTGATTTTGGTACGCTTGAGGATTTTGACAAGCTGATTGAAGAATGTGACAAGCGTGGAATCAAGGTAATCATTGACCTCGTTCTTAACCACATTTCCTCAAATAATCCGCTTTACACCAAGGCTGTCGAGGAAGTCAGCGAGGGCAAGCTTGACGGAAATGCTGAATACTTTGAAATTCACAAAAGTGATTACTTCGACTCGGGCACTCCGACAAACTCACTTTCAAACGGGTATGAGTGTGAGGCAAACTTCTCGCACGAGATGCCCGAATGGAATCTCAATTCCGAAAAAACTCGTGAAGAATTTAAGAAGATTGCAAAATTCTGGCTTGACAGAGGAGTAGGCGGCTTCAGACTTGACGCCTGCAAATACTACACAAACAAAAGCACAGACGGAACTGAGTTTTTAAAATGGTTCTATGATACCTGCGAGGAGATAAAACCCGACGTTTATATGGTAGGCGAAAACTGGACGGACGACTCGGACATTCAGGAGCTTTACAAGTCGGGAATTGACAGTCAGTTTGCGTTCAAGTTTGCACAGTCGTCAGGCTTGTTTGTGGAAAATCTTGTAACGCAGAACGGCGTGGCTGCTGTAAAAAAGGTTATGAACTACGACAAAAAAATGAAAGAGAGCAACGAAAATGAGATTAACGCTCTGTTCTTGTCGAATCACGACCAGGTAAGAATTGCAAACACTCTTGAAGCACAGGGACTTGGTTATGAAAAGCTCGCCGCATCACTATATATGCTGTTCCCCGGAAACCCGTTTATCTATTACGGCGAGGAAATAGGTATTCAGGCACCAAACACAACAAGTGATGCCTCATACAGAACGGCAATGATTTTTGATACAGAAAATATGCCGAGTATATTTGTAAACGGCGTCGGTGATGAATTTGACGAGCCGACAGGCGGCGGTGTTAAACAGCAGCTTGCCGACAAGGACTCACTGCTCAATTATTACCGCAGAATTATCAAGATTAAAAATCAGAATCCGGAGCTTGCAAGAGGTACAATTACCGGAATGCAGAGCTTTGACGATAAGAATGTAGGCGCATTTTATACCGAGTACGAGGGTTCAAAGCTCCTTGTGATTCATAATTTCAGCGCAAAGGAAAACAAGTCGCTTGAAATTACGGACGATATGATTAAGAATGCAGTTGTAAGGGCAGACCTTGTTGCCGAAAGCTCTGACAAGCACGTTGAGCTTAAGGACGGAAAGCTGACACTTCCTGCACAGTCAACCGTTATTCTGAAATCTGCTGAATAATTACTAACCGGTTAATAAATAACCGCCTCGTTTCAATACGGGGCGGTGTTTTCTTGTTTTCGAATACAATGGGGAATAACGCTGTTAAAACTTATCTCCCGATTTTGTGCAGAGGGCGGCGATGAGTCCGAAGAAAATTGCGGCGGCAATTCCTCCTGCGGCGCTTGTAAGTCCTCCCGTCAGTATTCCGAGCGCTCCGTCCTGTGCAAGCGCTTCCTTAACGCCCTCGCACATCACATATCCGAATCCGCTTATCGGCACAGAAGCTCCTGCGCCTGCAAATTCCGCAAGCGGCTTGTAAAGTCCGACTGCTCCCAGAATTACGCCTGCAACAACGAATCCCGTAAGTATCCTTGCAGGGGTAAGCTTTGTTTTATCAATAAGAATCTGTCCGACTAAGCAGATTAATCCGCCTACCCAGAAAGCATTAATGTAATCCATAATACCGTCCATAATAACGCTCCTTTAAATTTTGTAGTCATTATCAATAAATATTGTTTTCATTTTTTGTTGATTAATTCCCGCAACCTTGAATTTATGTGATGAAAAACTGAATTTTTATGATTTTGACCTGTTTTTTGAGAATTTATATACACAAAATCAAATTTTTATAGTATAATCTATTATGTTTAATTCTGCTTTTCAGTGTATAAAAGCAGACTTCATACAGACTAATTTTAAGGAGTGAAAAGTCACATGGTCGAGGTTAAACACCTTACAAAATGTTATGGCGACATAAAGGCCGTTGATGACATCAGCTTCACCGTTGAAACGGGTGAAGTTCTCGGATTTCTCGGACCGAACGGTGCAGGAAAATCCACAACTATGAATATGATAACGGGTTACATTTCTTCAACAAGCGGTACCGTTACCATTGACGGAAGCGAAATTCTTGATAATCCGAAGGAAACAAAGAAGAAAATCGGTTATCTTCCCGAAATTCCTCCGCTCTATGTTGATATGACTGTTAGGAAGTATCTTGAGTTTATGTTTGACCTCAAAAAGGTTAAGCTTCCTAAAAAGGAGCATATTGACGAGGTTATGCGACTTGTGCGAATTTCCGAGCAGTCGGAGCGTATTATCAAGAACCTTTCAAAAGGTTACCGTCAGCGTGTCGGCTTTGCACAGGCTTTGCTTGGCAATCCGCCGGTGCTTATCCTTGACGAGCCAACTGTAGGTCTTGACCCGAAGCAGATTATCGAAATCCGCAAGCTTATCAAGAGCCTCGGCAAAAAGCATACGGTTATTTTCTCTTCTCACGTGCTTTCCGAAATCTCGGCTACCTGCGACAGAATCATAGTTATTTCAAACGGCAAAATTGTTGCCGACGCAAAAACCGAGGAGCTTTCAACTGCCGTTTCGGGCGAAGAAAAGCTTTCGCTTGAAATCGAGGGAGCTTCTGCCGACATTATTTCTGCAATCAAGAAAATCCCCGCCGTTATTCGTGCAAACAAGGTTAAGACATTGCGTGACAATACGGCAAAATATATGGTCGAATACGAAAAGGGCGTTGATGTTCGCCGTGACGTTTTCAGCGCAATGGCAAGAATAGGCTGTCCGATTCTCAATATGCAGTCGGGTAATGAAACCCTTGAGGATATGTTCCTCAAGCTGACAACGGGAGACCGGAATAATTATCGTGAAAACGGAGGTAACAGCTGATGGGTACAATTCTGAAAAGAGAGCTTTCCTCTTACTTTAACTCTGCTACAGCCTATGTTGTAATGGCTACATACTTTATCTTTTCGGGAATATTCTTCACGGCTATCTGCTTTGGCTACAACACAACGAGCCTTGCAGGCGTGTACGGAAATATGTTCTACATTATAATGTTCATTATTCCGATTATTACAATGAAAACTTTTTCCGAAGAAAAACGTCAGAAAACCGACCAGGCTCTTCTGACCTCTCCGACAAGCCTTACCGAGATTGTAATCGGCAAGTTTTTGGGCGCATTCACACTTTATGCCGCTTGCTGCTGCATTTTCCTTGTGTATGCTGTTGTTATCTCATTCTTTGCAACCCCCGACTGGCCTGTAATTCTCTGCACATTCGCCGGAATCATTCTTCTGGGTGCGGCGCTTATTGCGATAAACGTGTTTATTTCTGCTCTTACCGAGAGTATGATTATCGCAGCTGTTGCAGGTATGGCTCTCGGACTTCTAATTTCGTTCCTCGGCAATATCAGCGATATGCTGTCTATTGACTGGATAACAACGATTCTTGAAAAAATCAATCCGCTTAATTACTACACAAACTTTACATACGGTATCTTAAGCATTGTCGATATTGTATTTTTCCTGACTCTTACGGGACTATTCATTTTCTTTACCGTTCGTGTTCTGGAAAAAAGACGCTGGAGCTAAGGGAGGTTATCTGAATGAACGAAGAAAACAAGGTTCTTACACCAAATGAAACTCCCGATACAACAGTGGAGGATACAAAAGAAACTGCAACCGAGCAGGTTGCAGACGACAAAAAGGACAATAAGGGCAAGAAAAATAAGCCCAAAAAGAAAAAGGGCAGTTTTAAGGCTTTTCTTAAGTCAAGAAAGGCTCGCCACGGCTCTTTGGCAATTGTAATTGTCGCTGTAGTAGTGGCAATTGTAATTGTGCTCAACGTAATCTGCGGTCTGCTTGTTGACCGTTTCCCCGACTTAAAGCTTGATTTTACGGCTAATAAGTCGTTTGCTTTGCAGGACGATACAATCGACTACGTTTCTCACCTCAATAAGGACGTAACACTCAATATTCTTATGCCCGAAAAAGAGGTTGAAAATCAGGGTACATACTTTATTCAGGCTAAAAATCTGCTCGACAAAATCAAGAGCAATTCAAACGGTAAAATTGACTTGAAGTATGTTGACCTTACTTCAAATCCGACCTTTACTTCAAATTACCCCAATGTTGACTGGAACGGCGGAAACAACTACTTTATGCTTGTTGAGTGCGGAAAGCAGTACAAGGCTTTAAAGGTAGATGAGTGCTTTGAATATGACGAGCAGACCTACAGCTACTACGGTCAGTATCAGTTTACAGGCACTACTGTTGAACAGGCTGTTGTAACTGCTATTCTCAACGTAACTGCTGACGACAAGGTTGTTGTCGATATGATTAAGGGCAACAACGAGCAGGACTATTCGTCAATCAAGACATTGCTTGAAAACAACGCTTATGAAGTAAACGAAATCTCGCTTGTAACTCAGGATATTGATGACAAAGCTGAATTTATTATGATTTATGCTCCGTCGGTTGACCTTGACGAAAGTGCGGTTGATAAGATTTCAAAGTGGCTTGACAATGACGGCAAGTACGGCAGAACGCTTATTTACGTTCCGTGCGCAGACAAGGTAGACACCCCGAACATTGATGCGTTGCTTGACCAGTGGGGTATGCAGGTAAACGGCGGTTATGTTTTTGAAACCAACACCGATTACCTCATCAGCAACTCCAGTGCGTTTGCATTTATTACTGATTACAGCGACTACTACAAGGATAATCTTAAAAATTCAAAAATTCCCGTAGCTGTCAGCGATGCCCACGATATTATTATCAAAGACAGCGAAATGGCTCACTCCCTGCTTACAACCTCTGACAAGGCAGGCGTTCAGCCGTATGATGTCGATGAGGAATGGAATTATCAGGACGCAATCAAAGGCGAGCCTCTTAACATTGCGGCTGAAGGCGTTAAGACAAACAATGACGAAAAATCCTCAAGAGTTTTAGTATTCGGCTCTTACGCAATGTTCAGCAAAGTTATGATGAGCTACAACAGCTTCAACAACTCGGCATACTTTATGAACGTTGTAAATACAATTGCAGACAAGGACGATACAGGAATTACAATTGAGTCAAAATCGCTTGAAAGCGCAGAGCTTGGCGTAACAGACGTTACAACTCAGTCGGTTATGATTGCAATATTTGTATTTATTCTTCCTGCAGCTATTCTTGCAGCAGGACTTATCGTATGGCTGCGCAGGAGGAACAGATAATGAAAAAGAACACCAAAATTTTTATAGTTGTTGCTGTTGCGGCAGTGCTGTTGATTGGCTTGATGCTTTTGCTGATTTTCCTGCCAAAGGGCGACAGCGATGGTTCGGCTACCTATGACGAGGGCGTTAAGATGAGCGTTACTACTGATGCAAACGGCGTTCATCAGGCTGAAATCATCACAGACAAAGACGGAAAGATTGAAAACAACAGCTACGGTACGCTTGTTGAGTACGACACAAATAAAATTTCAACTATTCACATAGAAAACAACAAGGGTACGCTTGATATAACTTCGACTACTCCGAGAAACGAAAAGGGTGAAACCCAGGCAACCGTATACACAATCAAGGGTTACGAGGATTTTGAGCTTCAGCAGGGCATTGCCGATACAATCGCATCTTCTGCCGCACAGCTTGAATTTTCAAAGGTTATAACTCTTGAAAAGGATAAGGCGTCCGAATACGGCTTTGACAAGCCGAGGTCTACGGTTACAATTACCTATGAGGATAAGACAAAGGCTGTAGTATATGTAGGCGATGACGCTCCGCAGAGTGCAGGAACATATATTAAATTCGGTGACGGCGACGCAGTTTATCTTGTTACTACCGATGCCGTAAGCGCATTTGACTACGGTCTTACCGACCTTATGAGCCTTACAATCAACGATTCTGCATCGGATTCCAACAACAGTCAGGCTTCCTCAATCACACTTTCGGGTTCAAACTTCGGCAATGAAATCGTGCTTGTTCCTAACAATGACAGCAAGAACTCTGCATCTTACAAAATTACAAAGCCTAATGAAGGCTATGCAAGTGAGAGCGAAAGCAGTCTTGTTGAGGGTGCAATCAGAGGATTGTATGCTGAAAGCGTAAAAATGGTAAATCCGTCCTCAAACCAGCTTTCGGAACTCGGACTTTCAAATCCCTATGCCGAGGTGAAGGCTGTTTATCCCGATATTACGGTTGATGTTATCAGCTCAAAGCCTGACGGTGAAGGCAAGGTTTATTTGATGGAGAACGGCGGAAAAGTTGTATATGTTATGGCGTCTGAAAAGCTGCCCTGGGTAACAACAAGCTACGAAAAGCTTGTCAGCGAATATGTGTTAAGTCCCAAAATGACTGCTCTTTCGCAGGTCAGCATAAGCGACGGCAAAAAGACGTATGACTTTGCATTAAGCTCAAAAGAGGTTACTTCAACCGATAACGAGGGCAGTGAAACTACAACTACACAGACAAGCGTTAAGTATGGCGACAAGGAAATTGAGCTTTCATACTTCTCAACGCTGTTCCAGAACATTTCCTATACGGAGCTTGCAGATATGGATTCCGAGAGTGCAAGCGGCACACCGGTTCTTTCAATTACCTATACGTACTCTTCCGATAAGAGCAGTGATACGGTAAGCTTCTATGAAACAGGTGCAAACCGCTACGTTGCGTCGGTGAACGGAACGTCTGTCGGTCACGTCCACAAGGCAAACATTAACAAAGCTGTTAAACAGATTGCCGACGTTGCGGCAAACAAACAGGTTGACTCGGTATTTTAGATTGAGTAGATAGGCACGTAAATTCAGAAACATAGGTCGGTGCATTGCTATATAGCGGTGCCCGACCGTTTTTTTTAGATTAATTCCGCATTAAATTTTTGTAGACTTTTTTGTCGGCGTTTGTTATAATAAAATAATGAAAAGGGTGATACATATGAAAACGATAGATCTGGTCGTTCCCTGTTACAACGAGGAAGCAGGACTTGAGCATTTTGTGCTTGAAACCAACAAGGTGATTGACTCGCTCCCCGATTACAGTTTCAGATATATTCTTGTAAACGACGGAAGCCGTGACAAAACTTATCTTGTAATGAAAAAGCTTGCAAAACAATTTTCAAATATAAAGTACATTTGCTTTTCAAGAAATTTCGGCAAAGAGGCGGCAATGTACGCAGGACTTCAGCATACAACGGCTGACTATGTTGTTGTAATGGACGCTGATTTACAGCATCCGCCGGAGATTTTTCCGCAGATGATTGAGGCTCTTGAAAAAGAGGGCTACGACTGCTGTGCAACAAAGCGTGACGAGCGTGAGGGCGAAAGCAAGTTCAGGGGTATTTTCTCCAAGCTGTTCTTCAAGCTTTCCAATAAGCTCACTGACGTTAAAAATCCCTACGGCGCAATGGACTACCGAATGATGACAAGACAGATGGTTGATTCTATCCTTGAGCTCGGCGAGGTTCAGCGTTTTTCAAAGGGTATTTTCTCGTGGGTAGGCTTTAACACAAAATGGGTTTCTTTCAAGACGGTTGACCGTCAGCTCGGTACTACAACGTGGAAATTTTCAAGCCTGTTTAAATATGCGCTTGACGGAATCACCTGTTTTTCCGTTGCACCTCTGCGATTTACAGCTGTTATGGGCGGCGTAATCTTCGTAGTTTCGCTTATCTATATTTTAATTACGCTTATTCAGACGTTGTTCTTCGGAATTACAACTCCGGGTTACGTAACAACGCTGTGCGCTGTGTTGTTTCTGGGTGGCATTACAGAAATGTCAATCGGAATCCTCGGCGAGTACATCGGCAGAATTTATATGGAGTCGAAGGACAGACCGATTTACATAACAAAGTACTCAAATTTTGAGGAAGAAAACAACGAAGAAAAGGATAGTGAATGATGAAAGATTTTATCAAGCAGTTTTTTGATATAAAATTCTGGAAGTTTATAATGGTCGGAATACTCAACACAATTGTCGGTATGGGACTTCAGTTCCTGTTCTTCAACCTCTGCGGCTGGGGTGAGTGGATTTCGTCAATTGTAGGCTACATTCTGGGCAGTATTTTAAGCTACTTCCTCAACAAGTATTTCACCTTCAAAAACAAGGAAAAGGGCTGGAAACCGATTGCGAAATTTGCGCTCAATATCGCCGTTTGCTACGGACTTGCTTACGGTATCGCAATTCCTCTTACTAAATGGATTTGCGTTGCAAATTCGCTGACAATGTTCGGTTGGACTGTTGACAAATTCGCAGGCAATGTTTCAATGCTCGTAGGCTCCTGCCTGTTTGTAGCTTTCAATTATATCGGTCAGAGATTCTTCGCATTCAAGGAGAAAAAGTAATACATATAATATGTAAATATATCGTATTTTTATCGGACAACGGTGCGTAAACGTTGTCCGATTTTTTGCGCCCGAAAATATTACAAAAGCCTTATAGAACAGATTTTTGAAATTTCATAGACAATCAAAAAATAGTTATTTATTATTCGATAATAATGTTATAAGACTATTAAAAGGCATAAAATTGTCAATTATTATCACTGTAATATTTCTGTAATAGATGTCATAAAATAGTTACAAATCAGTAATAAAACGATAACAAAATGATAACAAATAAAATTCTTGCAAGTTGACTATATTTTTGCAGGAAATTTTAAAGGAAAAGCTCGAATAAATAATGCTAATTGAGAAAAATAACCATAATCATTGTAAATGTTGCACAAAAAACTAAATCCGAATTAGGTTGACATAAACAAAAGACGAGTCTATAATTGCCAACTGTACCAAGCGGACTTGCAAAAATCCTGCAAAACTGCTTTGGTGTACGAAGGTATTTGAAAATTAAAACAATCGAAAAAGGAGTTATTACAATGAGATTTACAGCGGATAAACTTCGCATTGCAAAATCAGCCGTTGCGCTGAGCCTTGCAGCAACAGTTGTCCTCGGCTCTGTTATTACCGTTGCGGCTGCAATTCAGTCAGGTGTTAACGGTGCCGCAAACTCGGAAGATAACAACGGATTCAGAACCAAGGTTGAGTATGAGCTTTCAAACGGCGACCTTGTAGTCACACACAACAAAGATTTTAAGCTCGATGTAACAATCCTCGACGCAAATAAAATCACAATCAGCAACGACGGAAAAAGTCAGCTTGTTCACCTTGCAAAGGGAACGGTTGCCGACGCTCTGAAAAAAGCAGGAATTACTCTTGCTGATGATGAAATTTCCGTTCCTGCCCCGGACAGTGAAATCACAAAGGATATGGTAATCAGCATTTTCAAGACAAAAACAGTCAGTGTAACTGCCGACGGCAAGACAAAGGACGTTAAGCTTGCGCTTGCGAACGTGTACGACGCACTTAACTTTGCAGGCTACGAGGTAGACGATGACGATATTCTTTCTACCTCGCACAATGAATACGTTGAGAACATTAATGCAGTAACAATCAAGCGTGTTACATACAAGACGGAATCCTCAAAAGAAAAAATCGCCTATGACACAGTCAAGAAAAACTCCGACGATGTTGAGCTTGGCGAAACAAAGGTCAAGACAGAGGGTAAAGACGGTGAGAAAATCGTTACCCGTGAGGTAAAATACATAGACGGCGAAAAGACCTCGGATAAGGTTGTTGCCGAAAAGACAATCAAAAAGCCCGTTGACAAGGTTGTCCTTGTAGGAACAAAGGGTGCCGCAACAAGCGGCGGAGCAGGAACATTCACAGACTCCAACGGCGCAACAGTTGCCTACAGTCAGGTTCTTACAGGCTCGGGTACAGCATACACAGCTCCTGCAGGTGCAGGAACAGCAACAGGCGTACGTGCTTATCACGGCGGCGTGGCTGTAAACCCCAACATAATCCCCTACGGTTCAAAGCTCTACATTGTTTCAACAGACGGAAGCTTTGTTTACGGCTACGCAACTGCTGTTGATACAGGCGGAGCGCTTATGGCAGGAACAGCAATTGTTGACTGTTACTACAACACATATGACGAGTGTGTAAACTTCGGCAGACGTGACGTAAATGTTTACGTTCTTGCATAACACTTCAATAAAAACCATTGTGAAAATATAAAACGGACAGCTTCGGCTGTCCGTTTGTTTTTTAATTTTAATAAAAATATTGATTTATGCGCTGTAATGCGTTATAATAAAAAATAACTTTGACAAATCACCTTTGAAAGGATTATTTTTATGAAGAGATTTATCGCCGCAATTTTATGCGTAGGACTTATTGCAGCTATTTCGACAGGCTGTGCATATAAGGATGCACTTTCAAAAGATAACACAGCAACAACCCAGGCTACCGAGGCTACAGGCAATGTTGCTACAGTGGACGAGATTGACGCAAAAAACTTTTCGGATAACTTGCAGGGATTGAGTGAATACTTTGCAAAGAAAGAATACATCACTACAAAGGACGGAAAAATTGACGAAAGCACAGTAACCGTAATGGACGCATCTCTCATCGGCGCAAAAGAGGGCAAAAAGTATGCAACAGCTTACGGCGGAAAAGCAATTACAATTGAGCTTTACGAATATGACGTAAGGAATCTTAACAATCTTAACGATACTGCAAAGGCTGTTATTGAATCAGTAAAGAACAGCGGCGAGTTTACAATACTTGATTTGCCGCCGGTTAAGGCATACCTTTCAAATAACGGAAGATATATTATGGTTTACACTGACGCAAGTATTGACGATGCAAACCCCGACAAGGAGTCGGATAACTACAAGCACCGTGAAGAAGTTATAAAGAATTTTAAATCATTTATTTAATTTGAATTTATAGGTCGGGCATAATTTCGGTTGCCCGACCCTTTTTATGTAAAAAACGGCTTGAATTCTAATAAAACTGTAAATTCCCAAAATAAAGTATTGACAAATTGATATTGCGTGGTTTATAATGTTAAATCGTGGGGCACTCTGTAAGTGCGCCTGTTTTTGGGCAAATTACATTGTGCTTTACTAAAGCTTTGCTTTGCAAAGCAGTTTTTCAATTCTTAAATAATTTTTGAAAGGAGGACAAATATGCCTACATTTAACCAGTTGGTACGCAAGGGCAGAGAGGTTTCTGAAAAGAAAGCAAAGGCACCTGCACTTTTAAAGGGCTGGAACTCAAAGAAGCGTGTTGCTATTGACCAGAACTCACCGCAAAAGAGAGGTGTTTGTACTGCTGTAAAGACCGCTACTCCTAAAAAGCCTAACTCAGCGCTCAGAAAAATTGCCAGAGTAAGACTTTCTAACGGTATTGAAGTCAGTTCCTATATCCCCGGCGTAGGTCACAACCTTCAGGAGCACTCCGTTGTTCTTATTCGTGGTGGCCGTGTTAAGGACTTGCCTGGTGTTCGTTATCACATCGTTCGTGGTACACTCGACGCACAGGGCGTTTCCGGACGTATGCAGAGCCGTTCAAAGTACGGTGCAAAGCGTCCTAAGAAAGGTAAATAATTAGGAATTGACAAAACTCTCTTGACTTAAATTATTAAGTTCTGCTATGCGGCAGGAATTTTCTATATAAATGCAGTAGAAGTTCTTGTTGGCATACGGGAGTTTGTCGCTTTCGAGTACCTATGATATCTCAATTATTGTGAAGGAGGGAAGCAAAGTGCCAAGAAGAGGTTCTATTGCGAAGCGTGACGTATTACCCGATCCGCTTTATAATTCAAAACTTGTAACACGTCTTATCAACAACATTATGTACGACGGTAAAAAGGGCGTTGCTCAGAAAATTGTTTACGGTGCATTTGACATTATTGCTGAAAAGACAGGTAATAACCCGCTTGAGGTTTTCGAACAGGCTATGGAAAACGTAATGCCCGTTCTCGAAGTTAAGGCTCGCCGTGTCGGCGGTGCCACATATCAGGTTCCTATGGAAGTTCGTCCCGAAAGACGTCAGACACTCGGTCTTCGTTGGATTTCAACTTACTCAAGAGCCCGCAGTGAAAAGACAATGAAGGAAAGACTTGCAGGAGAAATTCTCGACGCCACAAACAGCATGGGCGGCGCATTCAAAAAGCGTGAGGATACTCATAAGATGGCAGAGGCCAACAAGGCTTTCGCTCATTACAGATGGTAATCTCTATTACCCGTGTAATTTTAAGAGGAGGATTTTATGCCAAGACAGGTTTCACTTGAACAGACAAGAAATATCGGTATCATGGCTCACATCGATGCCGGTAAGACAACTACAACAGAGCGTATCCTGTATTATACCGGCGTAAACCACAAGATTGGTGAAACACACGATGGTGCTTCTACAATGGACTGGATGGTTCAGGAGAAGGAACGTGGTATCACAATCACCTCTGCTGCTACTACAGCTTTCTGGAGAGGCAGCAAGCAGCAGTACAAGCCCCACAGAATCAACATCATCGATACTCCCGGACACGTTGACTTCACTGTTGAAGTTGAGCGTTCACTTCGTGTACTCGACGGTTCTGTAACTGTACTTTGTGCAAAGGGCGGCGTTGAGCCTCAGTCAGAAACCGTTTGGCGTCAGGCTGACAACTACGGCGTACCGAGAATGGTTTACGTTAATAAAATGGACATCATGGGTGCTAACTTCTACCATGTTGTTCAGATGATGAAGGACAGACTTAAATGTAACGCTGTTCCGATTCAGCTTCCTATCGGCGCTGAAAATGATTTCAGCGGTATCATCGACCTCGTAACAATGAAGGCTGAAATCTATCACAATGAGGACGGCACAGATTACAGCGAGGAAGAAATTCCGGAGGATATGAAGGATTTAGCTGACGAGTACCATGAGAAGCTCATCGAGTCAGTTGCTGAACTCGACGAGGAGCTTATGGAAAAATACTTCGGCGGCGAAGAGATTTCTGTTGAAGAAATCAAGAAAGTTATCAGAAAAGCTACTATCGACAACACAATGGTTCCTGTAACCTGCGGTTCTTCTTACCGTAACAAGGGCGTTCAGATGCTCCTTGACGCTGTTGTTGACTATATGCCTGCTCCTACAGATGTTCCTGCTATCAAGGGTATTGACCCCGAAACAGGCGACGAGACTGAAAGAAAATCTTCTGATTCAGAGCCTTTTGCTGCTCTTGCATTCAAGATTGCTACAGACCCGTTCGTAGGTAAGCTCTGCTTCTTCCGTGTATATTCAGGTACCGTTACAACAGGTACTACTGTTTATAACTCGGTTAAGGACAACAACGAGCGTATGGGCAGAATTTTACAGATGCACGCTAACGACAGAAAAGATATTGACTGCTGCTACGCAGGTGATATTGCTGCTGCCGTTGGTCTTAAGAATACAACTACTGGTGACACACTCTGCGACGAGAAGCACCCCGTAATCCTCGAGTCAATGGAATTCCCGGATCCCGTTATCCGTGTTGCTATTGAGCCCAAGACCAAAGCCGGTCAGGAGAAGATGGGTATTGCTCTTGCAAAGCTCGCAGAAGAAGACCCGACCTTCAAGGCTTACACAGATGAAGAAACAGGCCAGACGATTATCGCAGGTATGGGTGAGCTTCACCTTGAGATTATCGTTGACCGTCTTCTCCGTGAGTTTAAGGTAGAGGCTAACATCGGCGCTCCGCAGGTTGCTTACAAGGAGACAATCCGCAAGGAAGCTTCTGTTGATGAGAAATATGCTCGTCAGTCAGGCGGTAAGGGCCAGTACGGTCACGTTAAGATTAACGTTTTCCCCAACAAGGACAAGGGATACGAATTTGTCAACAACATTGTCGGCGGTGCAATTCCCAAGGAATACATTCCTGCTGTTGACCAGGGTATTCAGGGAGCAATGCTTTCGGGTGTTGTTGCTGGCTACAACGTAGTTGACGTTAAGGTTGAGCTTTATGATGGTTCATATCACGAGGTTGACTCCTCTGAAATGGCATTTAAGATTGCCGGTTCAATGGCATTCAAGAGTGCTATGAAGAAGGCAGACCCTGTACTTCTTGAGCCGATTATGAAGGTTACCGTAATCACTCCCGAGGAGTACCTCGGCGACGTTATCGGCGACCTTAACTCACGCCGTGGTATGATTCAGAGCATGGAAGCTGACAACGGTGTTCAGCGTGTTATCGCTCACGTTCCGCTTTCAGAGATGTTCGGTTATGCAACGGATATGCGTTCCAAGACTCAGGGACGCGGTCAGTATGTAATGGAGCCCGACACATATGCAGAGGTTCCGAAGAATATTGCCGAAAAGATTATGAACGAGAGAGCCAAGAAGGATTAATTCGGCTTTCAAAGCGTAATTTTTTAAAAAATGTATTGATTTTTTTGAAAAATATTGGTACAATATCATTAAATCTATTGTAAATTCTTTTTACAACCAATAAGGAGGAAATTTCCAATGGCAAGAGAAAAATTTGAAAGAAATAAACCCCATGTAAACATTGGTACAATCGGCCACGTTGACCATGGTAAAACAACACTTACTGCTGCTATCACAAAGGTTCTCAACCTCGAAGGCGACGCTGATTTCGTTGATTACGCTAACATCGATAAGGCTCCCGAAGAGAGAGAGCGTGGTATCACAATCAACACAGCTCACGTTGAGTATGAAACAGCTAACCGTCACTATGCACACGTTGACTGCCCCGGCCATGCTGACTATGTAAAGAACATGATCACAGGTGCTGCTCAGATGGACGGCGCTATCCTCGTTGTTTCTGCTGCTGACGGTCCTATGCCCCAGACAAGAGAGCACATCCTTCTTTCTCGTCAGGTAGGCGTACCCTACATCGTAGTATTCATGAACAAGACTGACCAGGTTGACGATCCCGAACTTCTCGAGCTCGTTGAAATGGAAATTCGTGATCTTCTTAACGAGTACGAGTTCCCCGGCGACGATACACCTATCATCAAGGGTTCAGCTTATGTTGCTCTTACAAGCGATTCAAAGGATCCCAAGGCTCCCGAGTATGCTTGCATCCACGAGCTTATGGCTGCTGTTGACGAGTTCATTCCTACTCCTGACCGTAAGGCTGACCAGCCCTTCCTTATGCCTGTTGAGGACGTATTCACAATCACAGGTCGTGGTACAGTTGCTACAGGTAGAGTTGAAAGAGGTCAGATTAAGACTTCTGAAGAAGTTGAAATCGTTGGTCTTACAGACGAAAAGAGAAAAGTTGTTGTTACAGGTCTTGAAATGTTCAGAAAGACTCTTGACTATGCAGAGGCAGGCGACAACGTAGGTGTACTTCTCCGTGGTGTTCAGAGAACTGAAATCCAGAGAGGTCAGGTACTTGCAAAGCCCGGTACAATTCACCCCCACACAAAGTTCCGTGGTCAGGTTTACGTTCTTACTAAGGACGAGGGCGGCCGTCATACACCTTTCTTCAACAACTATCGTCCCCAGTTCTATTTCAGAACAACTGACGTTACAGGTACAATCTCACTTCCCGAGGGTACAGAGATGTGCATGCCCGGTGATAACGTTGAAATGGACGTTGAGCTTATCACTCCTATCGCTATCGAAGTTGGTCTTCGTTTCGCTATCCGTGAAGGCGGTAGAACAGTAGGTTCAGGCGCAGTTATCGCTATTAACGAATAATTGTTAATCGACTAACGCACTATAATTTTTAACATTTTGGCTGCTTTGCATTTGCAAGGCAGCCTTTTTGTATTATAGAAATAAATTTTCTAATAAGCTAAACTATAATTTAATGCGGAATTCGGAATTAGGAATGAGGAATTAATGGTCGCTACGCTCCGAATTTATAATGTTGCTTTTTGCTTGGATAAGTTTGTTTTCCTCGGGGTGATAGATATATCGGATACGTTTCGGGACGTGTGGGAACCCGTCCCCTACTGAAATGTTTGTTTTCCTCTATAACTACAGTTTTATCGGTAAAGTTTGATTGCCACTGCGGACACGGCACGCCGTGTCCCTACGACTAAATACAAACGTTTACTCTATATCCGTAGGGGATGGCATCCCTGACGTCCCGAAACGTCACCTACATATCAACTTAAAATTCGTGCTGCAATTTTCTCCAAACAAACCGACTTTTCCACTCGATTTGCCTGCCGAGGCACTCGGCTAAATTATCGTTTGTATGTCCAAAAGTAACAATGAATTTTAAAATGCAATACTTCTGCTGACAACAAACTATTGCAATATTTGCGCAAAGGTTTTATAATATATTCAATATTTATATAGACAGGAAAATTATATGCCAAATCAGATTAACTCAAATAGCGGTTTTGAACGCCGAAGTCATTTTATTAATTCAAATGACAATAACT
This sequence comes from uncultured Ruminococcus sp., assembly GCA_946414115.1. Taxonomy (GTDB): domain Bacteria; phylum Bacillota; class Clostridia; order Oscillospirales; family Acutalibacteraceae; genus Ruminococcoides. Next base: position 16,809 of record CAMKNF010000011.1, read on the forward strand.
TTACATATTATGAGAATAATGCACCAATGCATAAGAAAAGAGAGCTTGTACTAACTCTGCTTTATTTTCCGATTTCAATACTGTTTATGGAGCTTGTAGTAAAGCTTTCCGTCGGGTTTTCACTTGTCGACGGTGCGCTTTTTACTGCAATATTTTCTCTTGTTCCAGCGTGTGTGCTGACTGTAGTATCTTCAATTTTTAAAAACAGCAGAATCAACAGGCTCATTGCCTGCATTCTTACGGCAATGCTTTCAATCTGGTACAGTGCGCAGATTGTCTATAACAATGTTTTTGGAACGTTCTTTGTCATCAACAGCATTTCAAAGGGCGGAGCAGGACAGGCACTCAATTCCGTTGATATGATTTTTACAGCTATAAAAAGCAGAATATTTTTCATTTTGCTTATGTTTTTGCCGCTTGTGATCTGTATTGTTTTCGGCAAAAGGCTCTCGATGTTCAATAAATCGAAGATTTCAGTAAAAATTATTCTTCTCTGTGCCGCAATCGCATTTCAGATAATCGGTATGCTGAGTGTAAATATTGACAAAGCTTCGTCAGATACAAAAAGCGCATATAACCTTTATTACGGGGAGCTTCAGCAAAACGCTGCCTGTGAAAAATTCGGACTTTTTACAATGCAAAGGCTCGACATAAGCCGTATGATTTTCGGCTATAAATCGGATATAAGAAAAACCGAAAGCACAGAGCCTGCAACAACCGTTTCACCTGCTACGGCAGATACACCCGACAAAAAGGTTGAAGCACAGATTATTGAAACCGATTTTGATAAGTTATCCGCAAAGACCGATATTGATGATTTAAAATCACTATATGATTATTTTTCAGCTGAAAATCCGAGCTATACAAATGAATATACGGGAATTTTCAAGGACTGCAACATAATTTTCATTACGGCAGAAAGCTTTTCGCAGTATGCAATTGACAAGGAATTAACACCCACTCTCTACAAAATGTACAGCGAGGGATTTCAGTTCGAAAACTACTATTCGCCTGCGTGGGGAGTAAGTACAACCGACGGCGAATACGCAAATCTTACGGGACTTACACCGAAGTCGGGAGTGTGGAGCTTTTCGCAGTCTGCCGAGGACAACGTGAGCTTTCCGTTCACTCTCGGAGAGCAGAGCCGTAAAAACGGCTATAAAGAGGTGCGTGCATATCACAACCACACCTACGATTACTATGACCGTGACGAGTACCTGACGAATATCGGCTACGATTATTCGGCTATCGGCAAGGGGCTTGACCTCGGCGAAGATGTGTGGCCTAATTCCGATTTGAAGATGATGCAGAAAACTGTAGACGATTACATAAACGCTGACAGCTTCAGCGTTTACTATATGACAGTAAGCGGTCACGGAGGGTATTCCTACAACACGATGAGCCAACGCAATGCCGATCTTGTAAAAGACTTAAAATACAGCGACGAGGTCAAAGGCTACATTGCGGCAAATATTGAGCTTGACAAGGCGCTTGAGTACCTTTTTGAAAGACTTGAAAAGGCAGGAAAGCTTAACAATACCGTTATCTGCCTTACAACCGATCACTACCCGTATTCGCTTGATGAGTTCAACGGACTTGACGAGCTTGCGGGACACAAGGTGGATACTGTTTTTGAAAGATACAAAAATTCGTGGCTGTTGTGGAGCGGCTCAATGAAAGAGCCTGTCAGCGTGAAAACGTACTGCTCAAGTTTAGATGTTCTGCCGACTTTGCTAAATATGTTCGGCTTTGAGTACGACAGCAGAACAATTATAGGTACTGATGTTTTCGGAGGAAAAGACCCGTTTGTTGTCTTTGCAGACAGAAGCTGGATTTCGCAGAACGGTATGTACAACGCAAACAGCGGAGAATACACTGCTTTTAAAAATTCCTCCAAAAAAGACGACATAGACACGCTGAATAACAAGTGCACAAATATGTTTACCGTTTCAAGAATGATACTTGACACGAACGTCTATGCCGAAATTTACGGCGACACACACGTAAAAGGAAAATAAAGGAAGTTATTAATGAAAAGAAAGCTTGCAATTTTCGGCATAATACTTATTTTTGTTGCAGGAATAGGAGTAATGAGCTATCCGCTTGTCAGCTCGGTCATCAATAATATTGACAGCAGAAATCACGTTGAGGAGTACACAAAGACGACAAAGCAGATGTCGTCGGAGGAAACGCTTGAAATGTTCAAGCGGGCTGAGGAATACAACCAAAGCCTGACAAACAACGTAATCATTACCGACCCGTTTGATGAAAAAGCTTACAAGAAAATCGGTGCAAATTACGAAAATGCGCTTAATGTTGACGGCAACGGTCTGATAGGCTATATTGACATTCCTAAAATCAACGTATATCTGCCGATTTACCACGGAACTACAGATAAAATTCTCGCCAAGGGCGCAGGTCATCTGCAAAACACCTCATTGCCTGTAGGGGGAGAAAGCACCCATTCCGTAATTTCTGCTCACACTGCATATCCGGGTGAAACCTTTTTTGACTACCTCACCGATATGCAGGAGGGAGATGAATTTTACGTTCACGTTCTCGACAGGGTACTAAAGTATGAGGTTGACATCATCAAGGTAGTTCTGCCCGAAGAAACCGACGATTTAAGAGTTATCAGGGGCGAAGATCACGTAACGCTCCTGACCTGTACGCCGTACAGTATTAACACTCATCGACTGCTTGTAAGAGGCAAGAGAGTTGCATATGACGATTCAAAATACATAACTACCGGTGCAAGCGCCGCAAGCTTCGGCGGCGACGGAATATTCTTCCTCGGCTATAAAATTCCTTACCCGGTGGCGGCTCTTATTGTTGTCGGATTTGTTGCACTTGTAGTTATAATAGTGATAATCAGCTTAAGACGTTCAAAGAAGAAAAAGCGTTACACTGATAATAACAAGGAACATATTACTGAAACGCAGGACGGTGATTGAATTTGTGGAGAAAAATAGTCACAGGCGTTGCAATTGTAATGCTTGTTGCAGGAATAGGTCTGTTTATGTTTCCGATTGTGTCAAACTTTATCGGAACACAGTTTGCAAATTCAGAAACGGAAAAATTTGACAGTCAGATAGAAAACGTTGTTGACGACGGACTGACTTACGAGGATGCACACGAACAGGGCAAGGTTGACGACGAGGGTTATCTGCTTGACGAAAAGGGAAATAGGAAGTCGGATAATCCTGTTGTGTTCAGGCTTGATCTTGACAGGCTTTACAAGGACAGCGCAGAGTACAACGAAAAGCTAAAGACAAATCAGAGCTCACTGCTTATAGACAGTTATTCTTATGTTCAGCCGTCGCTTGACTTGAGAAGTTACGGAATTACCGACGGAATTTACGGCTACGTTTCGGCAGAGTCAATCAATATGAAGCTACCGATTTACCTCGGTGCAAACGATGCGACTATGAGCTACGGTGCGGCTCATATGACATACACCTCACTGCCTATCGGGGGTAAAAATACCAACACGGTGCTTGCCGGACACACGGGATATATCGGAAGAATCTTCTTTGATAATCTGCGAAATCTGCAAATCGGCGATGAGGTAAAGTTACGCAATTACTGGGATACTCTGACTTATAAGGTGGTTGAAACTAAAATCTGCAAGCCTGACCAGTCGCAGGATATTTTCATAAAGAAAGACAGGGATATGCTGACGATGATTACCTGCATTTCAAACAACAGCGGCGGCTTTGACAGGTATTACGTGATATGCGAAAGGAAATAGTATAAGTGCGGATAACGTTTAGGTTATCCGCCCCGATTAATTAACATTGTAAAAAAATCGGCTGTGTCGGTTTCCCGATACAGCCGAAAATTTTATTCAAAGTTTATGTCGCCTTCGTATTTCTTTTTGAACATATCGAAAACGGTCTGCAAAATTTCCTCGTCGTCAATGCTTACATATTCTTCCGTTTCTTCGTCAAGAGCATTGATTTTGAGAATTACAACCTCGTCTGCGTCCTCGTCATTTTCAATGAGAACTATATATTCGTCACCGTCATATTCAATGACATCAAGAAATTCAAATTCAACCTCGTTGCCCTCGTCATCGGTAAGGGTGATGAGCGCACCTTCGTTTTCCATTTCTTCAAGGATATTTTCGTTGTCAGCCATGGTAATGTCCTCGCTTTCTCTAACTTCTTCTACAGTATAACTATATTATGTGCAAAAGTCAAGTGCAAATTCGGGTAACTTCTTGTTATAGTAAACCGAGTTTTTTCGTTGTGACAGCGGTGATTTTCGGTCTGCACAAATTCTGAAAATTATCTATTGAATTATATACAGATTTAGGATATACTTATTATTTAAGGGTAAATTTATCACCCGTAATTTGATTAAAAAGGAAGTAATTTTATGGCGAAGAAACAGTTTAAATCAGAGTCAAAAAGACTTCTTGACCTGATGATTAACTCAATTTATACTCATAAGGAAATTTTCCTGCGTGAGATTATCTCAAACGCAAGCGACGCTATCGACAAGCTCTGCTTTATCTCACTCACCGACGATAAGGTCGGTATGGACAGAAGTGATTTCAAAATCACAATCAATGCCGACAAGGACAACCGTATTCTGACAATCACCGATAACGGTATAGGTATGGACAAGGACGACCTTGAAAACAACCTCGGCACAATCGCATCCTCCGGCTCTTACAAATTCAAGCAGGATATGGAAGAAAAGCAGGACGATATTGACATTATCGGTCAGTTCGGCGTTGGCTTCTACTCTGCATTTATGGTTGCAAAGAAAATCACCGTCAACACAAAGAAGTACGGCTGTGAAACAGGCTACTGTTGGGAATCGAGCGGTGCCGACGGCTACACAATAAAGGAAATTGAAAAGGATGCTCCGGGTACGGAGATTATCCTTGAGCTTAAGGACAACACCGAGGAAGAAAACTACGACGAATTCCTTGAGCAGTACAGGATTCAGGGACTTGTCAAGAAGTATTCCGACTATATCCGCTACCCGATTATGATGGATATGAAACGCAGTCGTGTTAAGGAAGAAACAAAGGACAGCGAAAATCCCGAGTACGAGGAGTACACCGAAACCGAAACGCTAAACAGTATGGTGCCAATCTGGCAGCGCCCCAAAAAGGACGTTGAGCAGGAGGAGTACGACAAGTTCTATCAGGAAAAGTTTATGTCAATGGACAAGCCGCTTAAAACAATCGTCACTTCCGTTGAGGGCGTTGTTACATACAAGGCTTTGCTGTTTATCCCGTCAGCTGCTCCGTACGACTACTACACAAAGGAGTACAAGAAGGGACTCCAGCTCTATTCAAGCGGCGTTCTTATTATGGACTGCTGTGAGGAGCTTCTGCCCGAGCACTTCCGCTTTGTAAGAGGTATTGTTGATACCGCAGATTTGTCGCTCAACATTTCAAGAGAAATGCTCCAGCACGACCGTCACCTGCTCACAATTGCACAGAATATTGAAAAGAAAATCAAAAACGAGCTTACCTCAATGCTTGCAAATGACCGTGAAAACTATGAAAAGTTCTTCACTGCATTTGGCAGACAGCTGAAATACGGCGTTGTTTCCGACTACGGTATGCACAAGGACGAGTTACTGGATTTGCTTATGTTCTATTCTTCAACCGAAAAGAAGCTTGTAACGCTTTCGGAATACGTTGACAGAATGAAAGAGGAGCAGAAGTTTATCTACTTTGCAACAGGTGAAAATGCCGCCGCAATCGATACACTTCCGCAGACCGAGCTTTTACGTTCAAAGGGCTTTGAAATTCTCTACTGCACAGAGGACGTTGACGAGTTCACGCTCCAGTCGCTTATGCAGTACAAGGAAAAGAAGTTCTGCTCCGCAACAAACGACGACCTCGGAATTGAGAACGAGGAAAAAGAGGAAGAGGAAAAGGACAGCAGTGCACTGCTCACGTTTGTCAAGGAAACTCTCGGCGACAAGGTGAGCGAGGTTACAGCCTCCAAAAAGCTCGTATCTCACCCCGTTTGTCTTACTGCAAAGGGCGGAATTTCGTTTGAAATGGAAAAGTATTTCAACTCCGTTCAGCCCGATTCAGGTATGAAAGCGCAGAGAGTGCTTGAGCTTAACCTCTCGCACCACGCCGTAAAGACAATGGAGGAGCTTATTCAGACAGACATTGAAAAGGCAAAGAAGTATGCAGAGGTGCTGTATTGTCAGGCGCTCCTTATTGCAGGACTTCCGCTTGAAAATCCGTCGGAATACACAGACCTAATTTGCTCAATTATTTAAAACATAAAGCTGTAATTAAAACCGCCGTTTTGTTTTGAACGGCGGTTTTGTTTGTTGCAAAAAATAATAAACGCTGTCGGGCGTTTCTTTTAACATAAAAATAAACTCCAAAGAGAATTATATTTCCTTTGGAGAACTAAAACTGAAAAAATTTAAAAATTCTTAAAAATCGGCTCATTTTCCTTAAATATCCTCTTGACAACTTGATAACTTCGCTATAAAATAGTAAAATGTACCATAATGGGGATATGTACCGACGAGGTAGGAAATTTTTTGAAAAACACAACTTAACAAGGGGATATTATCACAAATATTTCTTTGTGTCAAGATGTTTTTTATTACACTTTTTTTACTTTTGTACACAGTCGGAATATTGCCGTTTTAAAATATTTAAGGAGTGATAAGCCTATGGTAAATGTCAAACCCGTAAAGCTTGGCAACACCGAGAGAATGAGCTTTGGTAAAATCGACGAAGTAATCGATATGCCCAACCTTATTGAAATTCAGAAAGCCTCTTATCAGTGGTTTCTTGATGAAGGTCTTAAGGAAGTATTTAAGGACGTG
>CAMKNF010000012.1 GCA_946414115.1 uncultured Ruminococcus sp.
GGTTTTGACGACGAGGGCGCACTCGGCGAAATGCGTGTAAAGCGCACAAAGCAGGTGCTTAACCGAGTTGACGTGGCTGTGCTTGTTGTTGACGGAACTGTCGGCAAGACAGGTGCAGACAACGAGCTGATTGAGATTTTCACCGACAAGAAAATCCCCTACATAGTCGCCTACAATAAAAGCGATATTTCAGAGCAGTCCGACTGCTCCGACGGCGTGGCAGTCAGCGCACTTGACGGAACAAATATAGGCTTGCTCAAGGAGAAAATCGCTCACCTCACCAAGACGGACGATACGAAATTGAAAATCTGCGGTGATTTAGTGGGCGAAGGCGATTTTGTCGTGCTTGTCGTGCCGATTGACTCAGCCGCCCCCAAGGGCAGACTTATTCTTCCTCAACAGCAGACGATTCGTGATGTGCTTGAAGCAGGAGCAACGGTAATTGTAGTGCGTGACACAGAGCTAAAATCAACGCTTGAAAGCCTCGGCAAAAAGCCGAAGCTTGTAATAACCGACAGTCAGGCGTTCGAGAGCGTTTCAAAGGACGTGCCCGAGGATATTTACCTTACCTCGTTTTCAATCCTTATGGCGAGATACAAGGGATTTTTAAAGTCGGCTGTCAAGGGAGCGGCGGTAATTGACAGGCTAAAAGACGGCGACAGGGTGCTGATTTCTGAAGGCTGTACCCACCACCGCCAGTGCGACGACATAGGCACGGTAAAGCTCCCGAGGTGGCTGAAAAATTACACAGGCAAAGAGCTTGTTTTTGAAACCTCGTCGGGCAAGGGCTTTCCGGATGATTTAAGCCCCTACAGCCTTGTAATCCACTGCGGCGGCTGTATGCTCAACGAGCGTGAGGTTCAGTACCGCAGAAAATTCGCCGAGGACAGCGAAGTTCCGTTTACAAACTACGGCACCGCAATTGCATATATGCAGGGAATTTTAAAGCGAAGTTTGCAGATTATTCCCGATATAGACATTTGAATATAGCATAAAATAACAAGCACCAACCGAAATAAAATCGGCTGGTGCTTTTGCTTTACTATTTATATGTTTATCTGACCGAGCAATTCTCCGACCTTTTCGTGGAAAACGAGGTCGGCTTTGCTGTCAAACGGTGTTTCGTCACGGTTGATAAGCACAATGTTGTCGCCCTTAAAGTAGCTGATAAATCCTGCCGCTGGGTAGACCGTAAGGCTTGTGCCTGCGATAATCAGCGTGTCGGCAGTCTGTATTGCTCTTAACGCTTCCGTTACCGTGCTGTCGTCAAGCCCTTCTTCGTACAGCACAACGTCAGGCTTGATAACTCCGCCGCATTCGCACTTCGGAATACCCTTGCTGTTCTTAATGTACTCGGCAGGATAGAATTTTCCGCACTTCATACAGTAGTTGCGAAGAACGCTTCCGTGCAGTTCATATACCTTTTTGCTTCCTGCCGCCTGATGAAGTCCGTCAATGTTCTGTGTGACAACCGCCGTCAGCTTTCCTGCTCTTTCAAGCTCTGCAAGCTTAAGATGCGCCTTGTTCGGCTTTTTGTCAAGGCATAGCATTTTGTCACGGTAGAATCTGTAAAATTCCTCTGTGTTGTGCATAAAGAATGTGTGGCTTAAAATCTGCTCGGGCGGATAGTCATACTTCTGATTGTACAAGCCGTCAACACTGCGAAAGTCGGGTATTCCGCTCTCGGTAGAAACGCCTGCACCGCCGAAAAAAACAATCCTTTTGCTGTTGTCAATCACACTTTGGAGCTGTTCGGGTGTGCTCACGAAATCGCTTCCTTCATACTTTTAACATAGTCGCAGACGGGTTTTATGCAGTCTTTGCCGTACTTTGCGACGATTTTTACAATAGCCGAGCCGACGATTACGCCGTCTGCACTCTGCGCCATTTTCTTTGCCTGTTCGGGTGTTGAAATGCCGAATCCGACTGCGCAGGGGGTGTCGCTTACCGACTTTACAAGGCGTACCATTTCGCCAATGTCGGTCGTGATTTCACTTCTTACGCCCGTAACGCCCATTGACGAAACGCAGTAAACAAAGCCCTGCGACTCCTTGGCGATCATCTTTATTCTGTCGTGCGAGGTCGGCGCAATCAGCGAAACAAGCTCAACGCCGTACTTATCGCAGTAGGGCGCAAGCTCCTGTTTTTCCTCAAACGGTGTATCGGGAACGATTACAGCCGAGATTCCGCACTCCTTGCATTTAGCCATAAATTTGTCCGTTCCGTACACGAAAATCGGGTTCATATACGTCATAACCGCAAGCGCACACTTGATTTCAGAGCGCACACGCTTTACCATTTCAAAGATTTTGTCGGTTGTTGTGCCAGATGCAAGCGCACGGAGGTCAGCCTCCTGAATTACAACGCCTTCGGCAATCGGGTCGGAAAACGGTATGCCGATTTCGATAATGTCAGCGCCGTTTTTGCTCATTTCTATTAAAAGCTTTTCGGTTGTTTCAAGGTCTGGGTCGCCTGCCGTAACAAACGGAATGAACGCCTTGCCGTTTTCAAAAGCCTTTTTAATTTCACTCATAAAGATTCTCCCCTCTGTAGCGTGCGATAGCCGCAACGTCCTTGTCGCCTCTGCCCGAGAGGTTGACAACGATTATTTTGTCCCTGTCCATTGTCGGCGCAATTTTAATGCAGTGCGCAACTGCGTGAGAGCTTTCGATTGCAGGGATAATGCCCTCTGTTCTTGAAAGGTACTCGAACGCACTGACAGCTTCCTCGTCAGTTACAGGAACGTACTGCGCTCTGCCTGTGTCGGCGAGGTTTGCGTGTTCGGGACCGATTCCGGGATAGTCAAGACCTGCCGAAATCGAGTAAACGGGTGCAATCTGACCGTACTCGTCCTGACAGAAATACGACTTCATTCCGTGGAAAATTCCGAGAGTGCCGTTTGCCATTGTAGCGGCGTTCTTCGGATTGTCAACGCCGAGTCCTGCGGCTTCACAGCCGATAAGCTTGACGTTTTCGTCCTTGATAAATTCGTAAAATGCGCCCATTGCGTTGCTTCCGCCGCCTACGCAAGCCATAACAACGTCGGGGAGCTTGCCCTCTTTTTCATGTAACTGAGCCTTGATTTCCTTGCCGATAACGCTCTGGAAATCCCTTACAACGGTCGGGAACGGGTGGGGCCCCATTACCGAGCCGAGAACGTAGTGGGTGTCAGAAACACGGTTTGTCCACTCACGCATAGCCTCGTTTACAGCGTCCTTGAGGGTCATTGTGCCTGTTTCAACGGCGTTTACCTTTGCACCTAAAAGCTTCATTCTGTAGACGTTGAGAGCCTGACGGATCGTGTCCTCCTTGCCCATAAAGATTTCGCATTCAAGACCGAGCAGAGCCGCAACCGTTGCGGTTGCAACGCCGTGCTGACCTGCGCCTGTTTCGGCAATTACACGTGTCTTGCCCATTTTCTTTGCAAGCAGACACTGACCGAGGCAGTTGTTGAGCTTGTGCGAGCCTGTGTGGTTCAAGTCCTCACGCTTTAAGTAGATTTTTGCACCGCCCAAATCCTTTGTCATCTTCTCTGCATAGTAAAGACGTGACGGTCTGCCTGCGTACTCACGCATAAGCGTGTCAAGCTCCGCCACAAACTCGGGGTCGTCCTTGTAGTGATTGTACGCTTTTTCAAATTCATTTATCGCATTCATCAGCGTTTCGGGGACGAACTGTCCGCCGTGAACGCCAAACTTTCCTTTTGACATTTCTATATGCTCCTTTGTTTTATATTCCTTTAAGCTCGTCAAGCATTGCCTTCTTGTCTTTGCTCCTCATCAGTGTTTCGCCGATTAAAACGCCGTTTACGCCTGTGTTTTCAAGCTCGGCAACGTCAGCTCTTGTTTTGATTCCGCTTTCGGCAACGAAAAGGATTTCGCTCGGAACAAGGTTTCTTAGTCGGATTGAGTTTGTTATGTCAACCGTAAAATCACGCAAATTGCGGTTGTTTACGCCGATTATCCTTGCGCCTGCGCTGACTGCCGACTTTACCTCTTCCTCTGTGTGAGCCTCAACGAGCGCCGAAAGTCCGAGCGTGTCGCAGATTTTTATCCACTCTCTGATTGTTTCTGTGTCGAGCAGTGAGCAGATTAACAGCACTGCCGAAGCACCTATCAGCTTTGCCTCATATATCTGATATTCGCAGACTGTGAAGTCTTTTCGAAGCAGAGGGATTGAAACATTTTTTGAAATTTCTTCAAGATATGCGTTTTCGCCCTTGAACCACTGCGGCTCTGTGAGAACGGAAATTGCCGATGCGCCCGACCTTTCGTAGTCCTTTGCAATCTCGACATACGGAAAGTCCTCTGCGATAATTCCCTTTGAGGGGGAGGCTTTTTTGACCTCGCAGATAAACGACATTCCGTCATTTTTCAGTGCCTGCTCAAACGGAAAGTCTGTGTCGCAATTCAGCGAAAGGGCTTGCTTTTTTACCTTTTCAAGCGGAATTTGCGCCTGTATTTCATTATACCTTTTTACGTTTGCCTGTGCAATAGTTTCGAGTATCATTTGTTTACCTCAAATTAAAAATTAACAATGTACAATTAACAATTAAGGGTCGCTTCGCTCCGAATTTATAATAAGTGTTTTCGGAAATTCTTTTGCAAAATTGTTAATTGTCAATTGTAAATTGTTTTGTAGCCTTTGCAAATTCAACCATCTTGTCGTATGCCTTGCCGCTGTCGATGATTTCTTCTGCAAGCTTTACGCCGTCTGCGATTGACTCTGCCTTGCCGCCGGCGTACAGTCCGAGCGCCGAATTGAGCACTGTAATGTCACGCTTTGCGCCTTTAAGCTCACCGCTTAAAATCTTCTTGGTGATTTCGGCGTTCTCTGCGCCGTCACCGCCGACAAGCTCCTGCATCTCGTATCTGCCGAGTCCGAACTGCTCGGGTGTGATTTCATAGGTTTTAAATTCGCCGTTGTTGATTTCGCATACCTTTGTTGCGCCTGTTACGGTCACCTCGTCCATTCCGTCACTTCCGTGGAAAACAAATCCCCTCTTTACGCCGAGGTTTGAAAATACCCTTGCAATCGGCTCAACGAGTGATTCGGAATATACGCCCGTAATCTGAAGATTTGCGCTTGCAGGGTTTGTAAGAGGTCCGAGCACGTTGAAGATGTTTCTGATTCCGATTTCACGTCTTACGGGACCGACAAAACGCATTGATGCGTGGTAGCCCTGTGCAAACATAAAGCAGAGGTTTGTTTCCTTTAATACCTTTTCGCTCTGTTCGGGTGTGATTGTGATGTTTACGCCGAGCTGTTCAAGGCAGTCAGCCGAGCCGCTCTTGCTTGACATTGAGCGGTTGCCGTGCTTTGCAACCGGGATTCCCGCAGCGGCAATTACAAATGACGCCGTTGTTGAAACGTTGAACGTGCCTGTGCCGTCGCCGCCGGTGCCGACAATGTCAATAACGTCGGTGTCGTGCTTTACGTGGAGAGCCTTGCTCCTCATTACCTCGGCGCAGGCTGTGATTTCGTCAATCGTTTCGCCCTTCATTCGAAGTGCCGTGAGGAATGACGCCATTTGCGCCTGTGTAGCTGTACCCGTCATCATTTCTTCCATAACCTGTTTTGACTCGTCATATGTCAGGTCACTGCCCGAAACTACCTTTAAAATTGCCTCTTTAATCATATCATCAAACCCTTTCCAAGAAATTCCTAATCATCTGCATACCGTGTGAGGTGAGAATTGACTCGGGGTGGAATTGCAGTCCGTAGATTTCGTAATCTCTGTGCTTTACTCCCATAACCTCGCCTGTTTCGTCCTGCGCAGTAACCCTTAAATCTTCGGGGATTGAACTGCGGTTTGCAATCAGTGAATGATACCTTGCGCCCTCAATCACGTTCGGCATATTCTCAAAGATTTTGCAGTTGTTGTCAACAATTATGTTGCTCTTTTTGCCGTGCATTAGCTTTCTTGCGTGGGTGATTTCAGCACCGAAAACCTCGCAAATCGCCTGATGTCCGAGGCATACTCCGAGAATAGGGAACCTGCCTTTTAGTTTTTTTATTACGTCCTCGCATATGCCGGAGTTTTTCGGATAACCGGGACCCGGTGAGAGGATAATGTGTGAGGGATTGAGCTTTTCGATTTCTTCAACGGTAATTTCATCGTTGCGCACAACCTTGATGTCGGGGTTTACGCTTCCGCAGAACTGCACAAGGTTGTAGGTAAAGCTGTCGTAGTTGTCAATAAAAAGTATCATAGCTCGTAAACCTCCCCTGCATTTTTGACTGCGTTCATAACGGCGAGCGCCTTGTTGTAGGTTTCCATATATTCGTTTTCGGGAACGCTGTCGGCAACGATTCCTGCGCCAGCCTGAACGTAAACCTTGTTGTTTGTCTTAACCGCCATTCTGATTGCAATGCAGGTGTCGAGGTTGCCGTTGAAGTCGATGTAGCCTACTGCACCGCCGTAAACTCCTCGAGGAGTTTTTTCAAGCTCCTCGATAATTTCGCACGCTCTTATCTTCGGCGCACCCGAAAGAGTGCCTGCGGGGAGCAGTGCTTCAACTGCGCTGAGTGCGTCAAGACCGTCCTTGATTTCGCCCTCAACCTCACTGCAAATGTGCATAATCTTTGAAAAGCGGAGAATTTTCTGATACTCTGTGACTTTTACCGAGTTGAATTTTGCAATTTTGCCGATGTCGTTTCTGCCGAGGTCAACGAGCATATTGTGCTCGGCAAGCTCCTTTTCATCGTGAATAAGCTCGTTTTCAAGAGCAACATCCTCCTGCTTTGTCCTGCCCCTCGGACGTGAGCCTGCAATCGGGAAGGTTGTCAGCGTGCCGTTTTGGAGTTTAACAAGAGTTTCGGGAGATGCGGTTATAATCTCATCGCCGTCAATCGACATATACACCATATAAGGCGAGGGATTTGTCGTGCGGAGAACCCGGTAGGCGTTAATCAGCGAGCCTTTGTAATCAGCCTCAAAACGCCTTGAAACAACGCACTGGAAGATGTCGCCGTCGTAGATATACTCCTTTGTTTTCTCCACCATTTTGCAGAATTCGTCTTTTGTGTAGGTGCTTGTGAATTCAACGTTTTCGTCGGTTTCAAGCCTTGGCAGAGGAGCGTTGTCCGTTATTATTGAAATGATTTTGTTTATGTCGTCCTGCGCTTGTCTGTACTGACGTTCATAGTCGTAGGTTTTCATATTTACAATGACTGTCAGCTTTTGGCTTAAATGGTCGTAGGCGATGATTTTGTCAAAAAGCATTAAGTCAAAATCGTTTGTATCTCCCCTTTTGAGCTTTAAAACAGGCTCGGCGCAGGCAATCATTGCGTAGCCGTAGTAGCCGACAAGACCGCCGGTAAAGGGAGGGATATCGTCGAATTTCGGGGTTTTGTAGTTTGCAAGGTACTTTCTGACCTCGTCATAGGGCTTGTTGGTAGTTACCGTTTTTTCGCCCTCGCCCGTAATGGTCAGCGTGCCGTTTTTGTAGGCAAGACGTGCCTTGGGGTTAAAGCCGATAAAGGAGTATCTGCCCCACTTTTCACCGCCCTCAATGCTTTCAAGCAGAAAATATTTGTCCGAGATGCCTGCGATTTTGCGAAGCAGGGTAATCGGAGTTACTACGTCTGCGTAGATTTCCTTGTAAATCGGAATTACGCTGTAGCTGTCTTTGAGGTTTAAAACCTCATCATAAGACGGTTTAATCATAACTTTACACCAACCTTTATAATTTAATTCGGAATTCGGAATGCGGAATTTATGTTTCCTGCAATACACTCCAAAATAAAAAAGACTTCTGTCCCACAAAGGGACAAAAGTCTGAAATAACAACTTCTGCGGTACCACCCAAATTGACGATAATCGCCCGCTTAAACAGCATACTGACATATGCCTCCTGCTGTAACGGTCAGGCTCCGTCGGAAACTACTTGCATACGCTTTCGGTCCGCCCTCACAAGTCCATTCGGGTAAATCTCCGCTGTCGGTTCACACCACCCGCCGACTCTCTGAAAGTTTTGATAAATCCTACTATTCTTGTTCACAGGTTTATTTTTATTGTCAATATTATAATCCTCAAAATTTGCTTTGTCAATACTTTTTTCGACTTGCTTTTTAAATTTTTCAGAAGATAATCCGAATTAAGAAGTAATACGGTGCAGTGATTAGTGTAATAATAAGCGCAGACAACAGCATTTGTTTTCTACGTAAATCTGTTTTGGACAAAATCTTGAAATAGCTGAACATAAATGTTAGAGCCATTGAAATAATGATTTCAATAATAATAATATTCAGTGTTGCCGAGTCGTAAGGCAACAGCGCGCCTGAAAACAACTGCCAATAGTTGGGATGCCCACAGCTTATCTTCGGTTTAAATATAAGCAAGAGAGTACTTATTATATATGCGATGAAATCAGCCAGCAAGCTGAACAAAAATGCACGTGTGAACGTTTTGGCAAAAATCCCTTTATCCGTTTTCTTATAAATAACTGAAACTGTTTTAACAGCGATAAGGTTTAAAAACATCTTAATAATTGTTTCCGCCAGCATCACGAAGAAAAGTCCTATTACTATAGCAATCATAATATCGGTCAAGATAAATCATCTGCCTTTGATATAATTATATTAATGTTATAATACAATTATAGCACAGCTGTTTTGTTTTTTCAAGAGGTTTGCGTTATAAGAGTATTTTTTACATAAACAATAATTTAGCGGCGTAATAATAACCAACGTTGACGTAGGGACACGGCGTGCCGTGTCCACACAAAAATTGCAAAGCAATTTTTGTGAAGAGAACGTATGGGAAGCTGTCCCTTACGGAAAGGTTTGTTTTCCTTTATAACTACAATTTAATCGGTAAAGTTTGATTGCCACTGCGGACACGGCACGCCGTGTCCCTACGACTAAAAACAAACGTTTCCTCTATATTCGTAGGGGACGGGTTCCTACACGTCCCGAAACGTAACCTATATATTAACTTTAAATTCGGGCTGCAATTATATCCAAACAAACTGACTTTTCCACTCGATTTGCCCGCCGAGGCACTCGGCTAAATTATCGTTTATTTGCAAAAACCGCAGAGACAAAATAGATTGCCTCTGCGGTTAATTATTTTATATAATTCCGACTAAAAATCAGTTTGCGTCGTCAAAGCTTGCGAGCTTTTCAAGATGAGCGTACTTCTGCTCAGCTACCTTTTCAGCCTGTGTAAAGAGCTCTTCTGCTCTCTCGGGGAATGAACGGGTAAGTGAGTTGTAACGAACTTCGCCCATAATGAAGTCACGGTAAGAAGCAGAAGGAGCCTTGCCGTCGAGCATAAACGGATTCTTTCCTTCGTCAGCAAGACGGGGATCGAAACGGAAGATGTTCCAGTAGCCTGCCTCAACTGCCTTCTTCTCTTCGAGCTGTGCAATGCCCATACCGCCCTTGATACCGTGGTTGATACAGGGAGCATAGCAGATGATGAGTGAAGGTCCGTTGTAGCTTTCAGCCTCTACCATAGCCTTGAGCACCTGATTGTTGTCAGCACCCATAGCGCACTGTGCAACATATACATAGCCGTAGCTCATTGCAATTGCTGCAAGGTCTTTCTTCTTAACAGCCTTACCTGCAGCTGCGAACTGTGCAACAGAGCCTACAGGAGTAGCCTTTGAAGCCTGACCGCCTGTGTTGGAGTAAACCTCTGTATCGAATACGAGGATGTTTACGTTCTCGCCTGATGCGATAACGTGGTCAAGACCGCCGAAGCCGATGTCGTAAGCCCAGCCGTCGCCGCCGAAGATCCACATTGACTTTTTAGCAAGCTCGTCCTTGTCAACAAGAGTCTTCTTAACAAGCTCGCCAACTTTAGCGTCCTCTGTGTTCTTCTCAAGCTCTGCGATAAGAACATCTGTAGCCGCACGGCTTGCGGTTGAATCTGTTACAGTGTCGAGGTAGTTCCGGCAAGCTGTCTTGAGGTCAGCGCTGTCAGTATCCTTTTCGATGTTTTCAACATATTCGATAAGTCTGTTGCGGATAGCCTTCTGACCGAGAGCCATACCAAGACCGAACTCTGCGTTATCCTCGAACAGTGAGTTCTGCCAAGCAGGACCGTAACCCTTCTTGTTCTTTGTGTAAGGTGTTGCAGGAGCAGAAGCACCCCAGATTGATGAACAGCCTGTTGCGTTAGCGATGAACATTCTGTCACCGAAGAGCTGTGTAACAAGCTTAGCGTAAGGTGTCTCACCACAGCCTGCGCAAGCGCCCGAGAACTCGAGGAGCGGCTGTTTGAACTGACTGCCTTTAACTGTTGAGAACTTGAATTTCTCTGCAACCTCGGGCTTCTCGTCTATTGTGAGAGCGTAATCGAAGATAGCCTGCTTTGAACGCTGTGAGTCGATAGGCTTCATTGTGAGAGCCTTTTCGCCCTTCTTGCCCGGACATACGTTAGCGCAAGCGCCGCAGCCTGTACAGTCAAGAGTTGAAACAGTCATAACGAACTTTAAGTCCTTAAGACCAATCATAGGAATTGCCTGTGTGCCCTCGGGAGCAGCGGCAACCTCTGCGTCAGTCATAGGAACAGGACGGATAACAGCGTGAGGACAAACGATTGAACATTTGTTACACTGGATACAATTATCTGAATTCCATTCGGGAACGTCAACAGCAATACCTCTCTTCTCAAATGCAGAAGAACCGTTGGGAGCTGTACCGTCAACGTGATCCATAAATGCAGAAACGGGGAGCTTGTTACCCTTGTAGGAGTTAACAGGCTTTAAGATGCCGTTTACATACTCAACGAGTGCGCCCTGACCTTCAACCTTATCTGCAACAGCGTCATCTGTGCAGTTAGCCCAGTCAGCAGGAATTTCAACCTTCTTGAGGTCTTCCATACCACGGTCGATAGCAGCGTAGTTCATATCTACGACAGCCTGACCTTTCTTCATATATGATTTCTTTGCAGCAGCCTTCATAAGCTCTTTTGCCTTTTCAGCAGGGATAATGTCTGCAATCTTGAAGAATGCGGACTGAAGAACTGTGTTGATTCTGCCGCCGAGACCGATTTCCTTACCAATCTTGATACCGTCGATTGTGTAGAAGTTGATGTTTCTTTCAGCAAGGATTTTCTTCATCTTGCCGGGAAGTCTTTCGGAAAGCTCCTCAACGTCCCACGGACAGTTAAGAAGGAATGAGCCGCCTTCCTTGAGGTCGTCAACAATGTCGTACTTGTCAACGTATGAGGGGTTGTGGCAAGCTACGAAGTCAGCCTTTGAAATGTAGTAGGTTGACTTGATGGGCGTGTCACCGAAACGAAGGTGAGAAACTGTAAGACCGCCTGACTTCTTTGAGTCATATGCAAAGTAGCCCTGTGCGTACATATCTGTGTTGTCGCCGATGATTTTGATTGAGTTCTTGTTAGCACCAACAGTACCGTCAGCACCGAGACCCCAGAACTTACAGCTGTGTGTACCCTTGGGAGTTGTGTCGGGATTCTCAACAATCGGGAGTGAGAGGTTTGTAACGTCGTCAACGATACCGATTGTAAATCTCTTCTTGGGAGCTTCGCTTTCAGCGTTTCTGTAAACAGCGATGATGTCGCCGGGTGTTGTATCCTTTGAACCGAGGCCGTATCTGCCTGTAAATACCTTTACGTTTGCAAAGTCAGAGCCGTTGATAGCGGCAAGAACGTCAAGATAGAGAGGCTCGCCGATTGAACCGGGCTCCTTTGTTCTGTCGAGAACAGAGATTGTCTTAACAGTCTTGGGGAGCTCGCTGAGCATATAGTCGGCAACGAAAGGTCTGTAAAGACGAACCTTAAGAAGACCAACTTTTTCGCCTGCGGCGTTGAGGTAGTCGACAACCTCTTCAATACAGTCGCAGACTGAACCCATAGCAACGATAACGTGCTCAGCGTCTTCTGCACCGTAGTAGTTGAAGGGCTTGTAGTCAGTGCCGATTTTAGCGTTGACTTTGTTCATATATTCAACTACAACCTCGGGAACAGCGTCGTAGTACTTGTTACAAGCTTCTCTTGCCTGGAAGAAGATGTCGTCGTTCTGAGCAGTACCTCTTGTTACGGGGTGCTCGGGGTTGAGTGAACGGCGGCGGAATTCTTCAACAGCGTCCCAGTCGAGCATATCAGCAAGGTCTGCATAATCCCACTCTTCAATCTTCTGAATTTCGTGAGAAGTTCTGAAGCCGTCAAAGAAGTGGAGGAAAGGAACTCTGCCCTTGATAGCTGCAAGGTGAGCAACTGCTGCAAGGTCCATACATTCCTGAGGGTTGTTTGAGCAGAGCATTGCGTAACCTGTCTGACGACAAGCGTAAATATCGGAGTGGTCACCGAAAATTGAAAGAGCGTGGCTTGTGAGCGCACGAGCCGAAACGTGGATTACGCCGGGGAGAAGCTCACCTGCCATCTTGTACATATTAGGAATCATAAGGAGCAAGCCCTGTGATGCTGTGTAAGTAGTTGTCAGAGCGCCTGCTGCGAGTGAGCCGTGAACAGCACCTGAAGCGCCGCCCTCGGACTGCATTTCTGTTACCTGAACTTCTCTTCCGAAAAGGTTCTTAACGCCCTGTGCCGAGAATTTGTCGGTAAGGTCAGCCATTACGGAAGAAGGTGTGATAGGATAGATAGCAGCAACGTCTGTAAACGCATAGGAAACGTGAGCAACAGCGCTGTTACCATCCATGGTTTTCATTTTTCTTGCCATTGGAATTGTCCTCCTTTAATAATCAGCGGAAAATCCTATAATTTTACCGCAGAAATTGTTAATACACAAGTATAAACAAATATATACTGTATCACCCTTGATTTTATCACTAAAATCACTATTTGTAAAGCCTTTTCGACATTTTAGTTCGAGAATATAAGATGGATTTTTGCGCAAAGCCGGAGTTGCAATCATAGTGTTAATTTATGGCAAGCGTAGTTGCCTACTACATTTGCAAATGGCTGGACAGAGATAAATAAGACAGTACCAGCCTGACGGATGCTCAACCGTAACAAAAAGAGAAGAATCCCCTGCAAGTCGCACCTTGCAGGGGATTCGTTTGTCCGGTTGTATATTTTTACTTCCTTTGCCTGAACATATTATAGCATACGTTTTCGGCTATTTCAAGTATATGCCGTAAAATTATTTTTATTCCGAATACTTTTTATCTGAAAAATCTTGCCTATTTTACTCATATAAGCTATACTAATTATATATAAATTCAATCAAACAGGGAGGCAACTATGAAAAGAAACGATTACATCACATGGGACGAATATTTTATGGGCGTTGCACTGCTCGCTTCAAAGCGCAGTAAGGACCCCAACACTCAGGTGGGAGCCTGCATAGTTGACTCAAACAACATCATTCTGTCAACGGGCTACAACGGCTTTCCCTACGGCTGTTCAGACGACGATTTTCCTTGGGAGCGTGAGGGCGAGGACACAAAGTACAACTACGTTGTTCACGCCGAGCTTAACGCAATTCTGAACGCAAGGGGCAAGGATTTGAAGGGCGCAAAGCTATACGTTGATTTGTTTCCCTGCAACGAGTGCGCAAAGGCTATTATCCAGTCGGGAATCGGCGAGGTTGTTTACCTCTACGACAAGTACGCCGACTCAAAGGAAACGCTTGCCTCAAAGCGTATGCTTGCCTCTGCAAACATAAAGTGCAGAAAATTCAAGTCCCCAAAAAACGAAATTGTGCTCGATTTTGACAGGTAAACAGAATATTAAACAACAAAAACGCTATGACGCTTTTAAAAATGTCATAGCGTTTTATCGTGGCGAAAATCACACTTTACTTCTTATTCAGCCGGTGAAAAATCATCCTTGCCTACACCGCAGAGAGGGCATACAAAATCATCGGGTAAATCCTCAAACTTTGTACCGGGTGCAATTCCGTTGTCGGGATCGCCGACAGCCTCATCATATTCCCAGCCACATACGCCGCATACGTATTTCATACAAGCACCTCCTTTTTGTGTTTTTATTATATATTATTATATCAGATATGGAATGATATACAAGCACTTGACATAATATTTTTGCTGTGATAGACTAAATTTACTGCCACCGGGTAGGAAGCGTTACGCATTCGTGTACATATCGTTAGGTCTTTGAAGATATGTACGTCGGGTGCTTATTTTTTTGGAGGTATAAAATGGGATACATCAAAAAACTTTTTACAAGCCTTTCAGTATTTGAACTTTGCCTCTGGCTGTTCTCAATCATTACCGTAACAGCCTCGTTCCTGCTTGCAGGAAATTTCAATCCCCTCACGCTCATAGCATCTCTCATAGGTGTTACGTCGTTGATTTTTATTGCAAAAGGCTATGTAATCGGTCAGGTGCTGATGATAGTATTCGGATTGCTTTACTCGATTATTTCACTGCAATACTGCTACTACGGCGAGATGATAACATACCTCGGAATGACTGCGCCGATTGCGCTTATGTCGGCAATTAGCTGGTACAGGAATCCGTACAAAAACAGCCCGGAGGTAACCGTCAGCAGTCTGAATGCCCTGCATAGAATTTTGCTTGTTGTGCTGACAATAATCGTAACGATTGTGTTTTATTTTATTCTCAAGGCGTTTAATACTCCAAATCTTTTTTCGAGTACCTTATCGATTGCAACAAGCTTTTCGGCGTCATATTTAGCGCTTATGCGCAGTCCTGTGTACGCTGTTGCATACGCCGTAAACGACCTTGTGCTGATTGTCCTGTGGATTCTCGCCTCAATGGAAAATACTTCGTATATCCCCGTGATTATGTGCTTTGCGATTTTTTTCATAAACGACCTTTACGGCTTTGTAAGCTGGCAGAAAATGAAAAAACGTCAGAGCTCCGATATTTAATCTTTTTCTATTCTTCCCTTTTCAACATTCGGCGAAATGAAATTGTTGAATGAGTACTCCCAGAGCGTTTTTGAACCGTCAGCTGTATTTTTGTTCCTTTCAAGAATCTGACTGAGTTTCACTTTGTTTTTTGCCCACATTTTTCCGTCTGTAGAGTTGTTGAGCATAGCAGGCTGTACGTTGTCCATTGTGTGTGCAAACCTCGCTTCAGCGGTTTTGCCCTCCTCAAACTCCTCCCAGAGTGCTCTGAATTTTTCGCCTTGGTCATCCGGCAGAAGCCCGAAAAGCCGGTCAGCCGCTTTCAGCTCACGCTCACGCTGTGACTTTTTGCCCTCATCGTCATAAGCGTAGGTGTCGCCTGCGTCGATTTCAACAACGTCGTGAATAAGAATCATAGAAATCGTTTTGAGCAAATCTATATCTTCATTTGCATATTCCCCCAGCAAAAGGCACATAATCGCCATATGCCATGCCGTGTTCTGCGTCATTTTCAAAGGTTTCTCCGTCGCTTTTCAGCGTTTTCCGCTGAATAAACTTCTCTTTGTCGGCTTCAAGCAAAAATTCAAACTGTTTGTCAATACGCCCTTTTTCCATAAAATATTTTACCTCTTTTCGCTTTGATAATATTCTACCACCGAACAGAAAAATTGTAAATGTAAAGTTTTCAGGATTAATGCCGCAAATATTGAATTTTTATTGTATTTGTGATATATTAAATTATGAACGGTATTCACAACGTGAAGCTGTATCAGATGAGATGTTATCGCTGTAGTATTGAATCGAGGTGATAGCATGAATATTGGAATTATCGGCGCAGGCAAGGTCGGCGTTTCCGTCGGCAGATACCTCAAAGACAACAATATTCAAATCGCAGGTTTTTATGATATTGACTGCGAAAATGCCGCTTTTGCGGAGAAATTTACTCAAACGGACTGCTTTTCGGATTTGGAAAAGCTTGTAAGAGTGAGCGATACCCTTTTTATCACAACGCCCGATACAGTAATCGGGAGCGTGTGGGATTGCATCATCAAAAATAATATGTCCGTCCAAAATAAAATAGTATGCCATTTTAGTGGTGCATTATCATCTGATGTATTTACCGATTCACAAAGCACGGGTGCAAGCGTTTGCTCAATCCACCCTATGCTTGCGTTCAGCGACAAATTGACGTCCTACAGAATTCCGGCAAATACTTTTTTTGCTTTAGAGGGAGATGAAACGGCTGTTTCGGATTTAAAGAGCCTTTTTGAAAGCCTCGGCAATACCGTATGCGTAATTGACAAAAGCAAAAAGTCGCTTTATCACACCGCCGCAAGCGTGTTGAGCAACGAGCTTGTCGCAGTGCTTGATTTGGGTTATTCACTGCTTGAACAATGCGGATTTTCACGTGATGAGGCTGTCAAGGCTACGCAGAATCTTGTTTTAGGAAATGTTAAAAGTGTTCTTGAAAACGGTTGCGTAAATGCGCTGACAGGACCTGTAGAGCGAAACGATTTGCAAACTGTTAAAAAGCACGTTGAGAGCCTGAAAGGTGAGGACAGGCAGATTTATATTCTGCTTGCAAAACATCTTGTAAACCTTGCAAAGGCAAAGAACGAGGACAGGGATTACAGCGAATTATCGGAATTTTTAGATTTATCGTAAATAACAGCTAAATAGGATATATTTGATATTACTTTAAATTGAAAGGGACTTTTATGAAAAATACATCGGTTACTTTTAAGGAGTCAAAGAAAAACGGCGAAAAGCTTACAATGCTTACCGCCTATGATTATACAACCGCAAAACTGCTTGACGAGTCGGGCGTTGACTCAATTCTCGTCGGCGACTCGCTCGGAATGGTTGTGCTCGGCTATGACGACACGCTGTCGGTCACAATGGAGGATATGATTCACCACAGTGCGGCTGTTGCAAGGGGCGCAAAAAATGCGCTCGTTATCACCGATATGCCGTTTATGTCGTACCAGACCTCGGTTTATGACGCAGTCGTAAACGCAGGCAGACTTGTAAAAGAGGGAAAGGCACAGGCTGTAAAGCTCGAGGGTGGAATTGAGTTCTGCGAGCACATCAAAGCGATTGTAAAAGCGTCAATCCCCGTTTGCGCCCACATCGGACTTACGCCGCAGTCAGTCAACGCTTTCGGCGGATTCAAGGTGCAGGGCAAGGGCAAGGAAGAAGCACAAAGGTTGCTTGACGAGGCAAGAGCCGTTGAAGAGGCAGGCGCATTTGCCGTAGTGCTTGAGTGTGTTCCCGCAAAGCTTGCAAAGAAAATTTCCGAGAGCATTTCGATTCCCACAATCGGAATCGGTGCAGGTGCAGGCTGTGACGGACAGGTGCTTGTCTATCAGGATATGCTTGCAATGTACTCGGACTTCAAGCCGAAGTTTGTAAAGCAGTATGCGCAAATCGGAAGCGTTATGAAGGATGCATTCAGGCAGTATATTGACGAAGTGAAGTCGGGTGCGTTCCCGAGCGAGGAGCATACGTTTAAAATAGATGATGATATTATAGAGAATCTATATTGATTTTAGTTAAAATATATTTGTGTTTTTACAATTGTAGCGAGCGACGCCCTCGTCGCTCACAAGGAAAAATAAATAAAACAGAGGTAAAATTATGGACATTTGCTATACAATAAAAGACGTAAGAGAGCGTGTGAACGCTTGGAAAAGAGAAGGACTTACAGTCGGCTTTGTTCCCACAATGGGTTATCTGCACGAGGGACACAAAAGCCTTATGGAAGCCGCAAGAGTGAACAACGACAAGGTTGTTGTCAGTGTTTTTGTAAATCCTATGCAGTTCGGACCTAACGAGGACTTGGAAAGCTATCCCAGAGATTTTGAAAAGGACTCTGCACTCTGCGAGAGCGTGGGAGTTGATTTGATTTTCCACCCCGAGCCAAAGGAAATGTACGCAGACGGCTTTTGCTCCTATGTTGATATGAACGGACTGACTACCGAGCTTTGCGGAAAGTCACGTCCGATTCATTTCAGAGGCGTTCAGACTGTTGTGCTCAAGCTTTTCAATATCGTAAAGCCCGACAGAGCCTACTTCGGTCAGAAGGACGCTCAACAGCTTGCGGTTATCAGGCGAATGGTAAAGGACTTGAATGTTGACACCGAGATTGTCGGCTGTCCGATTGTGCGTGAAGCTGACGGACTTGCAAAAAGCTCACGCAACACCTACTTAAATCCCGACGAGAGAAAGGCGGCGCTGATTTTAAGCCGCAGTTTAAAACTCGGCAGAGAGCTGATTGAAAACGGAGAAACCGACTCAAAAGCCGTTATAAAGGCAATCACCGACAGCATAAACACAGAGCCGCTTGCAAAAATCGACTACGTTGATGTTGTTGACTTTGACACGATAACTCCCGTTGACAAAATCGGCAAGTCGGTGCTTGTTGCAATTGCGGTTTATATCGGCAAGACAAGACTTATTGACAACTTTATTATAGAGTAAGGGAGCGATTTTATGACTCTTACAATGCTGAAAGGAAAAATCCACCGTGCTGTAGTAAAGCAGGCGGATTTGAATTACGTGGGCAGTATAACGATTGACAGCGAGCTGTTGGAAGCCGCAGGAATTTTAGAATATGAAATGGTGCAGATTGTGGACGTTGAAAACGGAAACCGCTTTGAAACCTACACAATCGCAGGTGAAAAAGGCTCGGGAATGATTTGCCTTAACGGTGCGGCGGCAAGGCAGGTAGCCGTCGGCGACCACGTTATAATTATGTGCTATGCACAGATGAGCGAGCAGGAGGCAAAGGAGCACAAGCCGTATGTTGTTTTCACCGACGAGGACAACCATATCGCAAGCATCTCACGCTATGAAAAGCACGGTTTGCTCACCAAAGATTTCATATAATTAATTCCGCATTACGCATTACGAATTTCGAATTAGACGAAAGTGAGATGATAAAATGCTGAAAGGTAAAACCGTTCTGCTCGGCATTACGGGCGGAATTGCGGCTTACAAAATTGCAAATCTTGCAAGCGCACTCGTCAAACTTCACGCAGACGTAAACGTAATTATGACGCAGAACGCAACGAACTTTATAAACCCGATAACCTTCGAAAGCCTGACAGGCAACAAATGCATTGTCGATACCTTTGACCGCAATTTCAAATTCAAGGTTGAGCATATTGCACTTGCCGAGCTTGCTGACGTGTTTATGATTGCGCCTGCAAGTGCAAACGTAATCGGAAAAATCGCAAACGGCATTGCCGACGATATGCTGACAACGACCTTTATGGCTTGCAAAAAGAAGAAAATTCTTGCGCCGGCAATGAACACGAATATGTACGAAAACCCGATTGTACAGGACAATATCAAAAAGCTGAAAGATTACGGAATGGAAATCATTGAGCCTGCAACAGGCTACCTTGCCTGCGGTACAACAGGCTCGGGCAAGCTACCCGACGAGAAAATTCTGCTTGAATATATCCTCCGTGAAATCGCATACGAAAAGGACTTATCGGGCAAAACCGTACTCGTTACGGCAGGTCCTACACGTGAAGCGGTTGACCCTGTCCGTTTTATCAGCAATCACTCAACAGGCAAAATGGGCTACGCAATTGCAAGAGCCGCAAGCCTGCGTGGCGCAAGGGTGATTCTCATTTCGGGACCTGTCAGCATTGAGCCGCCGTTGTTTGCCGAGCTTGTGCCCGTTGTCAGTGCAGAGGATATGTACAATGCGGTGATGAAGTACAAGTACGAAGCCGACATAATCATAAAATCAGCGGCTGTTGCCGACTACACGCCCGTTACAATCAGCAGTGAAAAAATCAAAAAGCAGGACGGCGATATGCGCATAGAGCTGAAACGCACAAGGGACATTTTGAAGGAGCTTGGGCAGAGCAGACGTGAAAATCAGTTTATCTGCGGATTTGCGATGGAAACGGAAAATCTGATTGAAAATGCTGTCAAAAAGCTCGAGTCGAAAAATGTGGATATGATTGTTGCGAACAGTCTGAAAACCGAGGGAGCAGGATTCGGCACGGATACAAACGTTGTAACGTTTATTACAGAGGACGGCAAAACCGAACTGCCGCTTATGAGTAAGGATGAGGTTGCAATGAAAATCCTCGATGCAGCAGTTAATCGTTAAAAATGCAATGTAAAAAGGACACGGCAAAATTTACCGTGTCCTTAAAATTTACTATAATATGTTCTTTCAGATTAGCAGAAGAATACGTCCATGTCCTTCTCTTCGCCGTCAGCTACAAAGTAAGCTTTGCTTTCTTCGGGCTTGAGGTAAACAGAAATTTCCTTTGCGTCCTTGCCGAGTGTGAGCTTTACGTTCTTGATAACCTCGTCAACCGAAACCTGAACTCCGCCGAACTCAATGAAGAAATCTACCTTTGTTTCAGCCTTAGCTTCGGGCTTTTTGGGAGCTACCTTTTTGGGAGCAGCTTTCTTTGCGGGAGCCTTTTTAGCAGGAGCTTTCTTTGCAGGTGCTTCTTCTGTCTTTGCAGTTGAAGTCTTTGCTGCAGCCTTTGTTGTTGTTTTCTTTACAGTTTCTTTAGCTGCTGTTTCTTTCTCGGCTGCAGCCTTTGTTGCAGCAGTTTTCTTTGTTGTTGCCATAAAAAATTCCCTCTTTCAAATTTTTATGAGATATTGCAATATTATATAGTTTTTGCTGATGATATAATTATACATTTTGAAAAAATAATTGTCAACAAATACAAATAATTTTCGGCGGTTAATACATATTTTAAAGAATTTTAGGGATTCGTTGGTGAATTTGCACTATAAAACTGATGATGTTTTGTGTATAATGTCGTTTTATGTTGTCGAAATTGCGTGAATAAACGTCTTGTTTGTATTTGAAAATCAAACTCCGCTGTGCTAAAATTATCGGGTATTACTGATGATTTCAGTAAAATCCTAAAATGTTGGGAAGTATTTTAAGTGGCAGAAAATTTTGTTATGATTGCACAACAGGTGCTTGTGCTGTTTGTATTAATTGCAGTCGGTTTCATTTGCGGCAAAAAAGGAATCCTTACCGACTCCTCATCAAAGCACATCACCGACATAGTTTTATATGTTGTAACGCCCTGCGTTATGATAACAGCTTTTCAGCGAGAGTTTAGCTTTGAGCTTCTCGGCAAAATTCTGATTGCAACGCTTTGCGCCTCGTTAATTATTGCAGGCTCAATTCTTGTTGCAAAGCTTGCGTTCCGTGACAAGGACGAAGGACGAAAAAAGGTTCTGCAGTTTTCGGTTATTTTTTCAAACTGCGGCTTTATGTCGCTCCCTCTGCAAAAGGCAATTCTGGGCGATGACGGCTGGTTTTACGGTTCAATCTTCGTTGCAGTATTTAACATTTTTGTGTGGACGTACGGACTTGTGAGTATGAGCGGTGATAAAAAACAGCTCTCAATCAAAAAGCTTACATTCAATCCCGGTGTAGCCGGTGTAATTATTGCGCTGATTCTGTTCGTGTGCAAAATCAATCTGCCATACATTATCAGTCAGCCGATTGAATATCTGTCCGACCTCAACACGCCTTTGCCAATGCTCGTAATCGGGTTTTACCTTTCTCAGGCAAACTTCAAAAAGGCATTCACAGATTTGGGAACGTACGTTGCAATGGCTGTAAGGCTTGTTGCGATTCCCGTTGCCGCCGCAGTTGTTATGGCGCTGTGCGGTATTGACAAGACGATTATCGTGGCGTTCATAATTGCAAGCTCTGCGCCGACAGCGGCTACAACTACAATGTTTGCGGCAAAGTACAACAGGGACGTTGAGCTTTCGGTAAGCGCCGTAACGGCGACAACGCTTGTTTCAATTGCCACAATGCCGCTTGTTGTTGCCTTTTCCCAGATTTTGTAAAGGAGAATCACTATGGCTAAAAGCTCAATGCAGAAGCAGAAGCTTTTGTATCTGAAAAAAATTATGCTCGAAAAAACTGACGAAAATCACGCCCTTTCTGCAAACGAAATCAAGCAGGCGCTTGGAGCCTACGGAATCAGAACCGAGCGCAAAAGCCTGTATGACGATTTGAAAATTCTCGAAACCTTCGGCCTTGACATCTGCCGAACACGCAGTACAACCGTAAAATATTACGTCGGAAGTCGTGACTTTGAAATGCCCGAGCTGAAACTTCTTGTTGACGCAATCCAGAGCTCAAAATTCATCACGCACAAAAAGAGCCTTTCGCTTATAAAAAAGCTCGAGGGGCTTGTCAGCGAAAACGAGGGCAAACAGCTCCAGCGACAGGTTTATGTTTCCAACCGTGTAAAGAACGTCAACGAAAAAATCTACTACAACGTTGACACGCTCCACAACGCAATTGCACGTGAAAAGCAGGTCGCTTTTAAATACTGCAAGTGGGAAACGGACTTTAGCTCCGAAAAGAAAATAGTCAAGGTCGAGCGCAAAAACGGCGCAATTTACAAGGTGTCGCCTTGGGCACTCTGCTGGGACGACGAGAATTACTACCTTGTTGCCTATGACAGCAAGGCAGAGATGATTAAGCACTATCGTGTTGACAAAATGGAGGCTATTGAAATCACAAACGACGAGCGTGACGGCAGAAAAACCTTTGAAAAGTTTGATATTGCAGGCTACACAAAGGGCGTTTTCTCAATGTTCGGCGGCGAACAGGCAAGCGTCAAGCTGTCGGTTGACAACAGCCTTGTCGGCGTTATCGTTGACCGTTTCGGCTCGGACGTGATGATAATGAAGGAAAGTGAGTCGAGCTTTACGGTGAATGTTGACGTTATGTTGAGTCCGCAGTTTTATGCGTGGGTGTTCGGTCTCGGCGGCAAGGTAAAGATTCTCTCACCGCAGAGAGCCGTTGATGAATACAAGGAAAGACTGACAGAAATTATTGATAAGTATTCGTGATAAACGATAATTTAGCCGAGTGCCTCGGCGGGCAATTCGAGTGGAAAAGTCAGTTTGTTTGGAGAAAATTGCAGCCCGAATTTCAAGTTGATATTTAGGTGACGTTTCGGGACGTCAAGGTGATTCCCCTATTAGGGGAAATGTCGCAAA
>CAMKNF010000013.1 GCA_946414115.1 uncultured Ruminococcus sp.
TCAAGACTGTTCCCTACACTTTATAATTAAACATTGTCAATATATCAAAATTTGTACAGCAAACATACTTTTCCGTACAACACGCACTATTATAAATTCGGAGCGTAGCGACCATTAATTCCTCATTCCTAATTCCGAATTTCGCATTAAATTATAGTTTAGCTTCTTGAATGTCAGGCTATTTTTCAGAAATATATACAAGACACAAAAAAACAATGTAACCGAATTATGATTTTGTAATAATATGGTAATGTAAACGAAAGGAGGAAAGCGTATGTGTAACTTTTTCGGAAACGGAAACGGCAATTGCTGTACTTGGATCATTCTTCTTATCATCATCCTCTGCTGCTGCGGCAACAATGGTTATGACAACAATAACAGCTGCGGTTGCGGTTGCTGATAAATGAGTAACCGTCACTGAAAATAAGCTTTGAGCTGAGGATGTTCATAATATAAGGGCAGACGCTGCGTCTGCCCTTTCATCTATATGTAGCACAGAAACACTAAAAATTATAAATATTATTTGAAAATGCAAGAAAACAAGACCAAAATAAAAACAGAAAAATCCTCCGAATAAACTTCGGAGAATTTTTCCTTATATTTATAAAGTGAGACAAATGAGCTGATTAACCGTTATAGTCAGACCATGAACCGTTTTCGTAAATCTTGTTCATACCGCTGATTGGCAAATCGAGTGTTTTTTTGCTGTCGCTGCCATTATTGAAAATAATGAAAGTAGCGTCACTCGGAACTTCTACACGATAAACATTGTTGCCGAGGCTTTCGGTTGCAACACCCGGCCATGTAGTCATTTTTGTATTGCTGTCGCTCCAGTAATAAGCCATTACCGTACTCCAGTTGTTAGTGTTCTTATAATAGAGGTAATTCTTTGAAGCCGGTTCAGTTGTTTCAGGCTCTGTGGGAGTTTCGCCGCCTGTATATGTTCCGCAGTAGGAGCCTGCATATGTAAGCTCTGCAAGATAATACTGAATAGCAGTTGCATCCTTGATATTAATCTGACCGTTCTTGTCAACGTCAGCCGCTGTAAGAGCGTCACCGGTGAGCGTACTGCTTTCAGAAGAATGAAGCTGAACTTCCGTTGCGTCAGAAATTGTTATTACACCGTTTAAGTTAGCGTCGCCGATAAGCACTCTGTTCGAAGGCTGTGTTGTCGGCTGTGTTGCTGTTGTAGCCGGCTGTGCAGTTGTTGCAGGTACTGTTGTAGGAGCCGAATAGCCCGGCTCTGTGGGATATGTAACATTCTTGCTTTCCTTTGTAAAGGTGTAGGTAGCCGATGTTGAGTTTGTACCATCTGTAGCGGTAAGAACAACAGTGTACTCTGTTCCGATTGCATCACCTGCGCCGATAGTAAAGGTTGTGTCCTTTGTGTATGTTACAGCGGCACCGCCGTTGATGCTGTATGTACCCTTTGTTGCATTATCAAGACCGACTGTGATGTCGATTGATTCAGCGGCAAAGTTCTCCCTGGGAGCTTCAATTGTACTTCTCGGCACTGATGTAGTGTTGTAAACTACAGCGATACCGTCTTCGTTTCCGATTGTACCTTTGATTGTTCCGCCTGAAACAGTGAACGTATTGCCTGATACCTGATCGGTATATGTACCATCCTTCATCTTGCCGCCGAGGCTTACGCTTACGTCGCCTGCACCCTTTGTGCTTACAATAACAACACCGCTGTTACCTCTTACGTTATAGAAGAGTGAGTCACCCGAATTACCGAGGCTTTCGCTCTGACCTACAAAGTGGTTTCTGAAACGGTTAACTTCTGCAACGCAGGTGTCCATCCAGGTTAATGTTCCGACCTCACCCATCTGTGTCTGTCTGATTTCTTTAGCCATCTGATTCGGGTCTTTTCTTGCGTCGTAACCGTTCTGGTCGTCGTTAAGTCTTTCGTATGAATAGAAAGGTCTTGCAAAATAAAGACCTGTAGAATCTTTTCTTGAAGCTACGATTGCCCAAGCCTTGTTGATTGTCGAGTCATTGCAGTCGTATGAAGAGCCGCCGCCCATATATGTATCGTGAGATTCAGCCCAGAGAACAACCTTGTTGCCCTGACCGTGAGCGTAACCGCAGTAGCCTGAGTTCGAAGCACCGCCGACCTGACCGTATTTAAGCGAGTTTCTGATGTTATCGCCTGTTGAGTTGTCGGTAACGGACATCTTGCTCAAATAATAATTTTCAGCCGCATTGCTGTCAATTCTGTTAAGAACCTCACCGTAATAATAAGGTGTAAAGTTCTTTGTGCTCTTTGCATAGCTTGTTGCGCCGTCAAGAACTACATCCCAGAAATCACTTGCAAAAGCAGCGTCATCTTTCGGGGTTTCAATGTGCTTTGCGGCGTCAAATCTGAATCCGTCAGCACCGTTATCTATACATTCCTTGAGAAGGTTGAGAATCATATTCTGAACCTTTTTGTCACCCGTGTTAAGGTCGGGCATACCCATATTACCCTGAGTAACGTCAAAACGTCCGTCGCTTGAATGCACCCAGCTTGTACTTATGTGCCAGTAAGAGGGATCTGTGAGCATATCGGGATTCCAGAATGTGCCTACCTGAGGAGAGATATCTCCCATTACATCTTCAACAGAACCGATTTTCCAGCCCTGAATATTACCCATATGGTTTGCAACAATATCAACTATAACCTTGATTCCGTACTTTTCGGCTTCATCGCACATAGCCTTGAATTCAGCCTTTGTGCCATACCATGTGTGACCGTTGTCGCAGATTTCTTCGGTTACGGGCTGATAGCTTTTCCACCAGTTGCCGTCGTTTCCGCCTATACCGTCGGGGATTCCGACATTACCGTAGGCTGTGCCTTCCCAGTAATAGTCCTTCGGCTGTGTTACCGGTGAGGTCTGAACAGCAGTGTAGCCTGCCGCAGCAATCTGGGGAAGATACTTTTTGATGTTGTTGTACGACCAGTTCCAGCAGTGAAGGATAACGCCTTCCTGAACGTTATCAGGCTGTTCGAAGTCGACAGTAGACGAAGCTGCAACTTCACTGCTGCTTGTCGTTACTGCTGAAAATCCGACAACGGATGATGACATTACCAAACCGGCAGCAAGCAACGAGCTGATGATTTTCTTACTCCATTTCATTTTTAATTTCTCCAACTTCTAAAATTTCGACAAGATTTGACTCTTGTCATACCTTGACTATTATATTATAATATATTTGAAATATCTTGTACTAAAATATTCATTAGTGATACTATCCTATTTTATTTGAGGCTTTTATGAAAAAAATCATTGAAAATCCGAATGACGAAGAGACTGAAATTAAGGAATCGGATATGCCTTTCCGATATTATCAATTTGACTATTCCGACGGCTTTTCGGGATTTCAGTTTCACTGGCACGAAGAAATTGAAATACACTATGTTGTCAGCGGAAGCGGAAGCTTCTTTATCGATGACACCGAATACAACGTCGGGAAAGGCGATATTATCTTTATTGCTCCCAGAATTATTCACAGCGGAAAATCTGAAAACAACAACCTTATTGATATTTGCTATATTGTTGATAACGACTACCTAATGTCTAAAAACAATGAATACAACACCGATAAATTCTTTACCGGGCTGATTAACACAAAGGTGGAATTACCTGTTATACATATGCAAAACGAGGGATATGAGCAGTTGAGAACGCCTCTGCACCTGATAGATTCCTGCGTTGAAAGGCGAGGACCGTTTTTTCAGCTTGAAATCAAACGTAATTTATTCGACTTTTTTATTGAGCTGTACAAGAACAATTATCTTTCTATGTCGTCACAGTCGTCAAACCACATTGAAACAAAAAGCATTGTAAAACAGTCCATCAGCTATATTCAGCAGAATGCATCGGGCAAGCTTACGATTGACGAAATTGCTTCGCACGTTGGATTAAGCTCAAGCTACTTTATGAAGCTGTTTAAGGAATGCACAAAAATGACCTGCGTTGAATACATAAAAATTCTTCGTCTAAACAACGCCGCAAATATGCTGAAAGAAACCGATGAAAGCATTTTGCAGATTGCTCACACCTGCGGATTCTTTAACCTTTCGCTTTTTAACAGAGAATTTAAAAGATACTATTCTATCACGCCGAGTCTGTACAGAAAAAAATATAAAATGTCAGAAATTGATTTTATCACTTTTTAGCGCACAAAATTCCCCCGAAGCTAATAACTTCGGGGGACAATTTTTTAATATTAAATTTAACCTGATTTATATTCAGCCGTTATATGTTGACCAGCTGCCGTTTTTGTAAATCTTGTTTGCACCGCTGAGTGTGATGGTTGAGGTCTGATTACTGCCGTTATTGCTAAAAATGATATACGTTGCATCTGACGGATACTTTGTGCGATAAACGTTATTACCTACGCTTTCCATATCTACGCCGGGCCATTCAGCCAGCATTGTATTACCGTCACTCCAGTAATAAGCATTTACACTGCTCCAGCCGTTTGAATTGTAGTAATATACATAATCGCCTGCCGGAGCTGTTGTTGACGGAACATCTCCGCTGTAATCACTCCATGAACCGTTTTCGTAAATCTTGTTGTAACCTTCAATTTTCAGGGTGCCTGTTTTATTGTTTCCGCCGTCATTGAAGATTACATAAGTTGCCTCACTCGGAACTTCAACACGGTATGTGTTATTACCAACGCTTGTTGTGTCAACGCCGGGCCATTTAGTTAATGATGTATTATCATCGCTCCAGTAGTAAGCCTTTACTGTGCCCCAACCATTAGTATTCTTGTAGTAGAGATATTTGACCGAAGGTGCAGTTGTAGGCTGGGTTGTAGGGGTTTCTCCTCCTGCATATTCTCCGCAATGTCTGGCTAATTCAGTTAAACCAACGAGGTAATACTGAATTGCTGTAGCATCCTTGATATTTATTGTACCGTTCTTATCAGTGTCTGCCGCAATGACATTATCGCCTGTTAAAGCTTTATACTCACTGATATGGTACTGAATTTCAGTAGCGTCGCTGATTGTGATTGTACCGTCAAGGTTAGTGTCACCGATAAGCACCTTATCAGCAGGAACTGTTGTTGCAGGCACGGTTGTCGGTGCAACTGTTGTAGGCTGTGTTGTAGCGGGCTGTGCTGTTGTAGGTTGTGTTGTGGGAGCGGCTGTTGTTGCCGGAGTTTGAGTGTACTCTTCCCAGCTGTGGTTAGCTCTCATAATCATTGTTTTTCCGTTAAGAGCCATACCTGTTTCACCGTCGGCAGGATAACGATTTGATGTAGCGTTCTTGCTCTCGGTTAAGATTACATATCCGTTAGCGAGCTCCTCGGGAACTTCAACAACATAGTAGCCTGTTGCTGAATCCTTTGTCATCTGCACACCCGGCCAGTCACCGTTAGTAATCATTAATTCATCATAAATATACGCATATGCGCTTGACCAGTTGTAGGAAGAATTATCAAAGTAAACCTTCTGAACAAGGCTCGGGTCAGACTTTGTGTATGTGTATGTCTGAACATCAGAGGTTGTTGTGCCGTCAGTTGCTTTTACCGATACAGTTGTCTTTGTGCCGTAAGCAAGACCTGAACCGATTGTGATTGTCTTGCCGTCTGTAAAGCTTGTGTATGAACCGCCGTTAATTGAGTACTGACCGCTTGTTGCGTTTTTATAGTTGAGTGTGAGTGTTAATGTGTTTGTCTTGTAAGTCTTTGAACCGGGAGTTACGGAAGCAGAAGGACCTGCAGGCTTGGGATTGTAAACAACAGCTACGCCTGTACTGCCGATGTTACCGCTGATTTTACCGTTTGATACTGTAAATGTGTTGCCTGTAATCTGGTCTGTGTAAGTACCTGCTGCCATTTTGTGTGCAGTTACGCTTACTGATGCTGAAGAACCGCCGCAGTTTACAAGAACAACGCCCTCTGTGCCACGCTCATTATATGCGATTGAGCCGCTTGCAGACAAGTATTCTGTCTGTCCTGCAAAGTAGTTTTTGAACCGGTTTACAGCCTTAACCTCTTTATCGGACCATGCTGTAATTCCTGCTGTTCCGAGCATTGCGCTTGTACTTGTCGGGCGAGCCATATACATACCGCAGACATCTGCTCTTGAACCTACTATAGCCCATGTCTTTTTAAGAACAGTATCACTTAATCTGCTTGATGTATTGTTTGCATATGTATCGTGTGATTCGTTCCAGAAAACGCATTTTGAGCCATCTGCTTTAGAGCCGTCATCAAAATTAAAATCCGATCTTGTTGCTCCCGATGCATTGCCGCTGTTTACTGCGTTTCTGATTGAGTTTGAAACCGGGCTCTGCGTAACGCTCATATATTGCATATACGAGTTAAGCACAGTCTGCCCGTTAGAGGTATCGTTCGAACCGGTAGGTTTATCAAGAATCTCTCCGTAATAATAAGGAGTAATTCCTCTTGTGCTCTTTGCGTAGCTTGTAGTTGCATTTAAAACATTTGGCCAAAACTGGCTTGCATAGCTGTTGTCAACAGGAGTTTCAATATGCTTTGCACCGTCAAAACGGAATCCGTCGGCACCTGCATCAATGCACTCCTTGAGAAATTTTATTGCATAATTCTGCACCTTTGAATTGCCTGTATTCAAATCGGGAACTCCATCCATACAAAACTGCGTAATATCCCAGCGGGATTCATACCAGCTGTTTTTCGAGATGTCATGCCAGCAATCCGAGTCGTTACGAAGGTCGCTTGATACCATAGTAGAAATCGTGTTTCCGCTGTTATTGTTGCCCGTATGGTTCAATACGGCGTCAACAATAACCTTCACGCCGTACTTGTGAGCTTCTGTACACATAGCCTTAAAGTCGCTTGCTGTACCAAGTGCGTTGTAAGATTTTGTTTCAATGTTAAACGCAATCGGCTGATAATAAACCCACCAGCTGTTTTTCACTGTGCTGTAGCTTGCCGTTGTTGTTTCTTTTGTTGCCTGAATAGGTGATGTCTGAATTGCAGAGAAGCCCTGTTCTGCAATTTTTGCCATGTTGCTTTTAATGTTGTTGAAGCTCCAGTTCCAGCACTGAAGAATCTGTCCGTCCTGTACATCATCTACAAGACCGTAATCTGCTCCAGTTTCTACGGAAGTAGCCTGAGCAGAAACCTCTGCGGTTTCGGTTGTTCTTGCCTCAGCAACAAAGCCGGCTGCGGTAAGGCAAGAAAGCGTCATACATAATGCGAGTATAACGCTCATGATTTTTTTGCTCAATTGTCTCACTCCTAAATATAATTACCTTGGAACTGCCGTTACAGTCCCATAAAAGGGCAATCAGCATATAATCGCCCATTTCAAATTAATAATAACAAAATAATAATACTTAATCAACGCACTAACTGCACAATAATGTATTTTTCTTTTTAGTAAATATGCCATATTATGTATTTTTTATGGTTTATCGTGTACAAACTTATTGCAATTTATGCATATATTGTCAACAACATTCTGCGTTTTTGTTGCATATATTATATTGTCAAAATTGCCGAAATTCACTCCAAAAGTACGCTATTCAACCATACTTTTTAACAGCCTTATTTCATAAGCATATCCGTCTATATCGTTAGGAGTTTCAAGGAAGAACGGAAGATTTTTAAGAGACGGGTGGTTTACTATTCTTTTGAAAGCGTCAATACCGATTGCGCCCTCGCCTATTTTCTGATGTCTGTCCTTGTGACAACCGAGGTAATTCATACTGTCATTAATGTGAATGGCTTTGAGCCTGTCAAGTCCGATTATTCTGTCAAATTTATCAAGCACACCGTCGAGGTCATTTACAATATCATAGCCTGCGTCAAAAACGTGGCAGGTATCAAGGCACACGCCGATTCTGTCATTACAATCAACGCCGTCGATTATCGCCTTCAGCTCCTCGAATTTTTCGCCTATTTCACTGCCCTTGCCTGCCATAGTTTCAAGCAGAACGGTTGTGTTCATTTCGGGAAACATCGCTTCATTCAGCGCAGAAATTATCTGCTCTGTTCCCTTTTCCACACCCTGTCCCGTATGGCTTCCGGGGTGAAAATTATAGAGATTGTCCGGCAGATATTCCATTCTCTGCAAATCGTCTTTAAGCGTGTTCAGCGCAAATTCCCTTGTTTCGGGTTTAGCCGAGCAAAGATTCATTGTGTAAGGTGCGTGAGCAAGAATCTGCAAGAAGCCGTTTTCGCTCATAAGCTGTTTTAATGCGTCAACATCAGCTTGCTCGATTTTTCGGGCAGAGCCACCCCTCGGATTACGTGTAAAAAACTGAAATGTATTTGCGCCGATTTCAAGAGCCTGCTTACCGATAGCTTCAAAACCGTTTGAAATTGAAAGATGACAGCCTATATTCAGCATTTGATTTTCTCCTTTGCCGTTATTCAGATTGAAAAATATCATTATATTATGTTTCTATTATGACTTGATCAACTTCGAACTATACTATAATGCAAATTACATTGATTTTCTTTTTTGTTCAAGAAGAGTATCATAGATAAAGTACATTTCACGACCTAATACATTTACAGTATCTTCATTATCCATTCCTGTATCAACTATTTCCATGGTTATCTCATCCTGAAAATCAGCAACTTTATCAACATCAAAAAATACTTTATCATCAATTTCATTTATATTAGTTACCATTTTGTATGCATAAGGAATTCGCTTTTCTAAAAAAATAAAATCTTTTTTCTGCAAAAAGAAAGTCATAGAATCACCCCTTATTTTACAAGCTCTGACAATCCAGTATTTTTAAATCTTCACGTTCGTACTTGTTGTGACCTTTTAAGCTTTTCTTGTATTTCCAGCACTTTATCGCCTGCTCCAGATTCTTATCCTTATTGTCGGTGAAGAAATCCCTGATGTAGGTGTTGTATTCAAACTGCCTGTCAATAGTAGTTTTGTTTTTCTTCTTATCCTCAAGAATCTGATAATATGCGTCTATTGACTCACGATAGGTTTTGCCTGCGTTGTTTTTGAGCCATTTCTGAAATAAAACATTAAAAGAAAAACTCTTTCCGATATGCTCCTTATAAAATGCTCGGTGTTTTTCGGAACACACAAAATTGCTTTCTATCACCGTATCAAGAACATTCATTATATAGGTTATCCAGAAGTGATTTTGCTTCATCAGGATATATAAAGG
The DNA here is from genome assembly GCA_946414115.1 of uncultured Ruminococcus sp. Taxonomy (GTDB): domain Bacteria; phylum Bacillota; class Clostridia; order Oscillospirales; family Acutalibacteraceae; genus Ruminococcoides. The sequence continues at coordinate 9,129 of CAMKNF010000013.1, forward strand.
AACTTTCAAACTTTCTAATGTCATGACTTTCTTCAAAACGAATACATTTATTCAAATCGGATTTACAGATAAATCCATTTTCAATAATACTATTAGCAATTTTCTCTGAAGTACAAGCGTCAATCTCCAAATTCCTTACATCTGCTCTCAACGAAATGCCAAGTATTATTTTATCTTTGGATATTCGCTTTGTACGAAATGAATCATAAATTGATGTCAAATCATCATTTTTTATCTCGCAAATTGACTTTGGAAAGAAATATATATCTGAATCAAGCTCTTTAAGCTCCTTAATATATTCTATCATATTTTCCTTAATAAATCTATATGGATTGGGATTTTGCGATTCAAACTTGTAATTCCAGTCTATTATATCAATACCAATATACTCAAATGAATGTTCTTCACAAGCATTGCATAAAGACCAGTAGTCAATCATCGGAACGCAGCCAAATGATGTTATCTTTAATTTTGTGTCAGTATTTAATTTTTGAGTATTTTTGAATACATCCTTTTGTATTCAAAAGCATAGGCGAACGCATATCGCAGCAGATAAAGCTGTTGTATATGAATATTGCTATAGTCCGGGATATTCCCCGCCTCAAAGGTAAATGGATTCAAATCGCATAATTTTTCTGAATTTTTAACATACCCTGAAAAATCTTGAAAAATATTGTTTATGTAATCGTTTATACTAATCATCATAAAACCCCTTCTTATCAATTATAGTGATATTCTACCACATATTCACAATAAATTCAATAAATTTTGAAATATTTTGTGTTATATCCCAACAATTACCTTGTATGATTTCTATGATATTTCAAAGCAGTTATTGTAATCATTCAGTTATGCCTGTGCGAAACACTATAATAATAATAATCCGGTAAGAAAACTTGTCGTTCGGCGATATAACTTTTTATAAGGCTATACATTAAAAATTTATCAATATCTGAAAAAGTAAGCAGGCGATTATCAATAGCATAAAAAGCATCAAAACTGCGAAAGCTCAAGAGCTTCTGTACCTGCCATGCAAAAACGGCTTAAACACTACGTTTAAGCCGTTTCTCTCAATTATATTTTTGGTAAACAAATTTATATATACCCGTTATTGTTTTACAAATACGCTTGTAGCGCCTGTGTTTTCATCGGTACATTCAAGGGTGTCATTTTCTGCATTGTATGTGTAAGGTGTTGACGTACCGTTTGTTGTAAGTGTTAATGTTGAGCCGTCAAATTCGTAACTGCCCTCAACATCTACACCGGCAACTGTACATATTGCCGAACCGTCATCATTAAAAGTATATTTACCACCTACCTGTTCGGGCTCTACGCCCTGAGCCTGACAATACTCTTCAAATGTCTGCCTGTTGCCGTCAGCGTCAATAATTTCTGAAACTCCCCATGTACCTGTTACACTTACTTCAGCGCTGTCATCTTGAGCTGCGTCTGATGATTCAGCGCTCTGAGAAGCTGACGACTCATTAGCTGAACTCTCTCCATTGTCCTTGCTGCCGCAACCGCAGAATACTGCTGTACCTATCATACAAAGCGCAAGTAATAATGCAATTTTTTTCATTTTAATTACCTCTTTCTAAAATTATTTTTTATTATGCCAAGCCGAAATAGCTTAAAATATTAAAGCCTGTCGGCATTGGAATCGTGAACATAAATATTGTTGCAAACAAAAATCCTGCAATCGCAACCCCAAGAATCACGTATCTGTTTGGAAGTTGCTTGAATGTACCCACTATACCAAGCAGGAACAGAACTACCGAATAGATAACTGTTACAAGTCCGAAAGCGTCACCGTTAGCGTTGTCCTTTTTGCCCTGTTCGAGAAGCTTGTCTGCCTCTGCTATCATTTCTTTTGCATCAGTAAAATAGCTGTCTGTAAAGCCTTCCTTATCAAACGGAGAAGTGTCCTCACCCTGTTCCATTGCCCAATTGATTGCTTGGGCAAGCTCTGCGGAACAATTATCGTTAAGAAGCTTTTCAATCTTCCAGTCATACTTTTCAACAGCCTCAGTATCATTCTTCTCCTTAGCATAAGAAGATTCGATTAAGACGTCGCTTATTTCATTCCAGAGCATCATATCCTGCATAAGATTTTGTGCCGCTTCATTATACATTGAATTGCCCTCAGAGGAAAGCTTATTGCTTGTTGCATAATTTGTTGCCTGATTTCCTCCGTGAAGCGAACCTATCCATGACGCCCACGCAGTAGCCAACGCAGTTATTCCGAGAAAAACTGCAACAATTATTTCAAGAATTTTCTCGGGATCTCTTTTCTTTTTTATTTTTTCATTCATTACTACTCTCTCTTTTAGATTTGTTATCTTAAACAAATCAGAGTCCCATTTCATCAAGCTCTTTGGCTGTTTCTTCAACTAACTTTTCACATTGCTTGGCTTTTTTGCCGACGAAAGAGCCGAAGCTGAAAAGTCCGCCTGATGCCATGTTAATCATAGCGTTTGCCGCAGCATTATCAAGACCTGCCTGTTCAGCTTTCTGCACAGAAAACTTATTAGACTCCTTGTTGAAGCCCGATTTCACAATCCACACCTGATTTTGACTGTCAAGCGGCGGAAATGTAATAATCAGAGCCGCACCGTGCTTTGTAAGCGATGGTTCGCCTGCTGTAAACTTCTTGTCCTTGATTGCCTCGTAAAAGCTTTCAATAGAATATGAATTTTTCGTTTTTATGCTTTTGATTTTCACTCCAAATGCCATAAAATCTCCCATTAAAATAAAGCTACTGAGAATAAAAAAAGAAAATTGTGTTCTCAGATTTGTCATTTAAGTGTTAGGTGTTATCTTCTTCTAAAATTACGCTCCCCAGACATTGCCGTCTTTATCTGTGAATTTACCGCAGAGAACCATAATAAAGTCAACGAGCCAACCGATTCCACACACGCCGCCTGTCAACAGCCAGATAATGCCTGTGCCGATTTTTCCCGTCATAAATCTATGTACGCCGATACCTCCCAGAAAAAATGTAATTACTGTTGCTGCACTTTTACTCATAATTTTACTCCTTTCAAATTACAAAATTATCGCAAAATATTATTTGCTGAAATCACCAAAAAGCGATTTATTAAATATTATATTCATCTGTATTACAAATTTAAAGTACCTCATCACGAAATGCATTAATTCAGCACGAACGGTTTGCAATTATTTATTATTTTGTGATATAATCAATGTGGGTAACTTTACACAAGGAGTAAGTAATATGAAAATAGCGATTGTTGATGATTTAAAATCAGACAGAGATATACTGAACGAGAAATTGAATCAATACGCAAAATGCAATAACATAAAATACGAGCTTACGGATTTTTCAAGCGCCGAAGAATTTTTAGAAGATTTTGAGGTCGGTAAATTTCAGATTGTATTTCTTGATATATATATGGATAAAATCACAGGTATGGATGCTGCAAAACAAATATTTAAAGCGGACAGCCTGTGTAAAATAATTTTTCTGACCACAAGCGAGGAATTTGCCCGCCAAAGCTACAGCGTTAATGCCGTGTACTATCTCATAAAACCGATAGAAGACGAAGAATTTTTACACGCAATGGAATTATGCAAGCTTAAACCTGACTATGACGTACCGATGATAAGCATAAAGAAAAACGGCTCTGTCCACAGTATTGAAACAGAACTGATTTATTATATCGATGTTTACCAACACACAACACGGATACACCTGTGCAACAATGTAATAGAGCTTTATACAAATTTCAGCGAATTCATTGCTCCGCTTAAAAGCGACAGAAGGTTTTCTGTGTGTTCAAGGGGAATTATGGTAAATTTTCAGCACGTCAAGGACATTGAAAACGATTGTTTTATGATGAATAACGGTGAAGCTGTGCCGATAAGCAGACGAAACAAGCGAAACATTCAGGAACAGTGGTACGGCTATACATACAACAGCCTTGGAGATAAGTTATGAAAAAAGCAATACCTTTCAAAAAACACTTTGCTCTGTTAACTGCCTGTATTCTGTCGGCAGTTATGCTGACAGTCTTCTCTCTCAGTGCTGACGCATTGGAACTTCCGGAATATGAAAACGGCGTCATCACCAATATTTCAAACAGCAGTATACTTGCAAACATACCTGAAGAAACAGTTAAGCAAGGCTACGATATAAATGACTTTTCATATTTAATTGAAGTAATAGAACAGCAGGAAATGACCGTTTGCAATGGCGGAAAAAATTATACCGTACCGATTGAAATCGAATGGAGTTTTGATAATGCAGATACATCACAACTCGGATATCGTGAAATTGTCGGCAAAATAATACCGCCTGAAGGCTGTACCTTTGCAGACGGTGTAATTGATACTGTTATCATTCCCTTTACGGTAATTCCTGACTCTGATTCACCCGTTGAAATAACTGATATTTTTAATTATCAGCTTATCAAAAGCGGAGTAATGCTTGCTGTCGGCGATGAAGGCGGCTGGAACGAAACAGTTGAATACTGGTATGATGTTTTGGGCTTTGTTACAGGATATACTGAATACGGGGACGAAGCTGTACTTATCCTTGAAAGCCTTGATATAAGCGACGTAAATATAAACGCCGAGGGCGAATATACTGTTACTGCTATGTTTGCACTTGACGATGAATACAACAATAAATTTTTCATATCCGATGAACTTCGCACCATAAAAATCCCCGTCAGAATCAGCAACCCCGATAATTTTGAAATACAGATAATCGGACAGGACCTTAGTTGTTTCATGGGCGTTTATTTACATAATCAGGATAGTGAAGTTCAGATTTACTATGTTGAGAGCGAAAATGAGCTGATGCATAATAAACTGACAGAATATACCGCTTTACCTGCTGACGAAAACCTTGCAGTTGCAGGCGGAGGAATATTCCGTATTTTCAACAACAGTCTTAATTATTACAGTCACTATTATTTTTATCTTGAATGCGGTGAAGAACGTTCAAATTACATACATATTTATTATGATGAAAATAACATTAACGTTTCTGAATTTACGGGCGGTGACCGTGACGGAGGAGACGCAGGCTCGAATTCTCTTCCCGACTATACTCTGCCGTATGGAGATGATGAATCGGCTCAGGATAATTCATCTAAAGACGAAAACAAAAAAACAGATCTGACCGAAAACGGAAAAGAAAAATCAAAAGTTTCTGAAAGTCCGAAAAAATCAACTTCTAATATTCAAAGCAGTACAAACGATTTAATGCAAAATTTCACAGCTGAATCAACAACCGTTTTTGAAAATACCACTCACAACTATGCTGAGTCACAGACTGAAATATATGATGATAACAATGATGAGGGTTACGATAATTTCACAGAAATTGTCACCGAAACAAAGGACATCATTTCAGGCTACAGATTAAATCTTTTACTGCAAAACAACGATTATGCTGTTTTTTCCAAGGGCGGTATCACTGTTCAGATTCCGAGAAACACAATAGAAAAGCTTAATGTATCAGACAATGACCGTTTCAGCGTTGAGATAATCAAGACAGATGAAAATACTGTTACTGTAACTATATTTTTTAATAACAGCGAAATCACCTTGATTGAAGGAATGAAAATTATCGCCCCGTTTGATTATGAGAGCGGCAACATCACAGTTAAAGAAGTAAACAACGGAAAAGTAATAAACAGCACTTACGATAAAGCAAGCAATACCGTAAGCTTTCTTACGGGCAAAACAGGAACTTTCAAAATAACCTGCGAAAACAGCAGCTTTGAAAATACAGATATAAATACAACTGACCAAGGCTCAAGCGGTGTTGATCTGTTCTTAATTGTCGTTGCGGTACTTGTTTTATTAACAGCTTGTGTCACAGGTGCCGTGCTTTTATTCAGGAGAAGAAAAAGATGAAAAAGAACAGTCCATTTGTCAGGTATATCGGAATTATTCTTACAATTATTCTTTCTTCACTCTTTTTCATAACAATATATTCTGTTGACAATAAATATACGCAAAGCTCTGTTCAGCCTATAGACGGTATGCTGATATTAACAGAAGATGATTTAGATAATAACCCTTCAAATTTTCTGATAAGGGGCTGGAGATTTTATCCAAACGTCTTGCTGACTCCCGAACAGTACAACGAAAATGCATCAGAATTATACAGCACATACGTTTCAATAGGAGAAAATACAGGACTTACTGACGAAAACGGAGTTGCTCCGCACGGGTACGGCACATATGTATTAACGCTTGTTCTTCCCGAAAAAACTGCAACCTACGCTTTGTATCTGCCCGAAATTTATTGTGCCTATCGTCTTTACATAGATGATGAGGAAATCATCAGTATAGGTACTCCCGAAAAAGATAATTACAATGCAGTCACAGCAAACCGATTGATAACCTTTGACCATTCCGGAAGTAATGCGGTTACTGTAATGCTTGCGGTAAACAATGAGTCATACATTTACGGAGGAATGGTTTACCCCCCCTCTTTCGGAACACCTGTTGCACTTAATTATCAGCGTGGAATAAATCTGGGCTTGTACCTTGCGGTGATTTCAATTGTAGCGTTCATTATGATTTTTTGCCTGTTCTTTGCAATAAGGCATAAACATCAGAATGCCGTGCTTTATACCCTGATGTGTTTTTTCACCATATTATTTATCGGATACCCAATTCTTCACACAGGATTTACTCTTTCCGTGTTTCCGTGGTATGCAATAGAAACAACAAGCGGATATATAGTTTTATTTCTGACAATCCTCGTTAACAACCGCATTTGCAGGGTACGTCACATAACAAATGTAATTTCTTCGGCAGTTTCTGCCGCATTCTGCATATTGATTTTTACTTACACAATGAATGCTTCATTTGTCAGCGGGGTATTTATTGATTTATTCTCAAATATTATTTTCTGCTATAAGCTTCTGACGGCAGGATACTTGCTGATAACAGGCTGGCACAGTACAAGCGAATACAATGAAAACTACAGACCTCTGTTTTATGCATCGATGTTCTATGCAAGCTCGTGCGTCTGGGACAGAATACTTCCGATGTACGAGCCAATTTACGGAGGGAGATTTATCGAATACGGCTGTCTTGCCCTTGTGCTTTCAATCGGATTTATGCTGTTAAAAGAAATTATTCAGAGCTATTCCTATAGCATGGCTTTTGCAGAAGAAAAAAAACAGATGACACGACAGCTTGCAATGCAGACTGAATATTCTGCGCAGATAAAACAGCAGTATGAGGAAAAGCGCAGGCTTATCCACGATTTCAGACAACATATCAGAGTCATCAACAGTATGGTAAATAGCGGCGACAATAATGAGCTCAAGCAATATTTATCGGAGCTTTCATATGAAATTACAAGCGATAAGGGTGCTCAAAGCATTGTTTTTTGTGAAAACACGGCAGTTGACGCACTTATCAGATATTACGCCGGAATTATGGATGAAAAAGGCATCCGCTCTCAGTTTCATCTCACAATTCCGAAAAAGCTTGACATTTCGGATGTTGAACTTTGCACTGTACTTGGAAATCTGATTGAAAATGCTGTTGAAGCCTGTGAAAATCAGAACTGCGGTGATAAATCAGTTTCAGTCAGCAGTACCGTTAAAGGCTCACATTTGTTTATAGTTATCCGCAATACCTTCAACGGTGAAATAAGGAAATTTCGCAACTGCTTTATGTCCTCAAAAGGAATCAACCGTCCGGGAATAGGAATTTCCTCGTCTATGAAGATTATTAGCAACAACAGCGGTTCAATAAACATTACAAACAACGACAGTCAATTTCAGGTTGGAATCACTCTGCCGCTGAAATCCGAAACATAAAATATAATGCGATTGCAGTGAATGAATATTTATTATTCTATACATAATAACGAAGGGTTAAATTTTCCAATAGCATCAAAACAACAAAAACGCAAATCTGATGCTCTACGGCTCTGAATTGGCTTATCTATACGGTTTGTTAACTTTCATCAATTGTGCCAAAACCGCATAACGAGAGTTGGAACCAGATTCTGAAACTGCAAAACAAAAACTGATTAAACACTGCGTTCAAACCGTTTTTTGATATAATTTTATGTATTGAACGCGGTCTGATTTTTCGCTTTTGATGCTCATTTCAGGAATCAAAATGCTCAGCCGACACTGATAATTCCAACTATTCCGTCTGCCGCATCGTCATACAGAATTATTATATCATCAAGATATATATATTTGAAAAGTCATAACAAATATATTCTAAGGGTTTGGAAACATAAATTCCAAACCCTTTTCTTTTAGCATGGCAAAAAAGCATTATGTTTGTGAGTATTAATTCTCAAATCCAATACCTAATATCATTTATCTGAATTTAATTAATGTGACAAAAGTCATATCGGTTTTATTTCTAAATTCACTTACAGATATTTCTGTGATATGCTAAAATCTAATTACAGAATTTGAAGGAGAGAGTTTTTATGGAAAACAATACGATATTAAAGTTTGACGGCTTGAGCAAAAAATTCGGAAACAAAACAGTAGTTGACCATATTTCACTTGAAATAAAGGAAGGTGAGATTTTCGGTCTGCTCGGTCCAAACGGAGCAGGAAAAAGTACTACACTTAATATGGTTTGCTCACTTCTTAAGCCAACCTCAGGCAATATTGAAATTTTCGGCATGAAAACATCAAACGATATGGAGAAAATCAAAAAGAAGATAGGATATATTCCTCAGGAGCTTGCAATTTACTACCTCACAGAAAAAAAGTAAGTGGCTGACATTGCAAGTTCAGCCATAAAAACACTTTGTGCTTATTCATTAACGATTATCTGCTTTCAGTATCTGCGCAAAAAGCAGAGAGTTAAGCATAATAATTTTGACAGCAAATAACGACAATCAAATATGCGATATTCTACAAGCCAAAGCAACGCCGCTGTGGTATAATAGACTGATAACGCAGAATTTATACTCTGCAATATTCAGAAGTGAGGAATTAACGTGAAAGAACTAAGAAAAATTCAGGCACTGCTTTTAAGCTTAGCTTTGCTTGTACCAATCGCCTGCAACGGCACAGCGGTGAGTATTCTTAACAATACACAGGCTGTATCTGCACCGCTTAATTTTGATGAGGCTGTAGTAGAGTCGGTAAAAAAGGAGTCTGACAATCCCGACAGGGCTTGTGAAATGAATAATGATATTGACGACACAGCCACATATGAGAAAGCCCTGAGAACAGTGCTTGACGAGTACTACCTTGAAAGCGACACAAAGAGCATTGAAAGTTTGGAAAAATCAATATTCCATTGACGGCAAGCAAATAACACATACAAAAACTTATAAGCCAAACCCTAAAATGACACAGAAACAAATTGAAAAGGAGTTGAACAGGCAAGTAGTATTGTTTGAACAGGATATAAAAAACAGCAATATTGCGAAACGAACAGCAAAATTTGAAGAAATAGCAAAAGAATGGTTAGCTTTTGAGAAAAAAGAGGTGGAATAAAAATCAGCTCTTTACAAGTTTACAAAGGCATACAAGCAAGGATATATAAATCAATCGGTCATATTCCCATTGATAAAATTAATAAAGCAATTATTCAAAATTTTATCTTTGATATTGCCGATGGTAAAGATGACGGTAAACCCTTAACTACAAAAACGCAGAAAAACTATTTGATATTTATTTCAAATGTTTGCAATTATGCGATTGATTATGTAAACGCTATAAAAGAAAACCCTTGCAAGCGTATTGAATTTATAAAAACCGAAACTAAAGAACGCAAAACCTATAGCATAGAAGAAGAAATAACACTTTTACAAAGATTTAAAGATAGGAATGTTCCTATACATTACATTGTGTATTATATGATTTTAATCTATCTTGGTTTGCGCAATGGTGAAGCGTTAGGTTTAGAATGGGGCGATTTTGACCTTGAAAAAGGTACAGTATTTGTACAACGACAAGTACAGTATCAAAATTCAAGCACAGATGTTTACATTTCCACACCAAAAACTAAAAATTCTATTCGTAATTTGTTAGTACCGAAAGAGATTTTAGATTTATTGCCAGAACTGAAAGCCGAACAAGAGCAAACTAAAATTGATGTCGGTGATAATTGGCACGATTCAGATTTATTGTTTACAACTTGGAATGGTGAACCTATGCGCCCAAACAGACCTTATGCTTGGTTAAAAAAGTTTTGTGAGCGTGAGAAGCTGCCTTTTAAATCATTACATAGTTTTAGACACAGCCTTGTTACTAACCTTATACATAACAATGTTGATGTTGCAACCGTATCAAATATTGTAGGTCATAGCAACGCTAATATTACTTATTCGGTTTACACTCACGAAGTTAAACAATCAACTATTTATGGGTGTAATAAGATGTCAGACTTGCTAAAAAATAATGAACCTTAATTGATTATAATGAGCTAATAATGAGCCAGTAATTATTGATACAAAAAGAAAACTCCCAAAAGACTGATAAACAGTGACTTTTGAGAGCTAAAACATTGGTCGGGATGACAAGACTTGAACTTGCGACTCCACGCCCCCCAGACGTGTGCGCTACCAAACTGCGCTACATCCCGATGCAACAGTTAGTATTTTATCAAAAAAAAGTCGTATTGTCAAGCGTTTTGTAAAAATATTTTTATTTTATTTTAAATTTATGTTTTATTTTGTTTGCTAAAAATAAACAGACTGCGGAGAATTTACTTCCGCAGTCTGCAAAATTATCAAATTATGTTTACGCCCACTTAAGGGTATCGTTGTAAAGATTTATGTAATCCTGTGCCGAACGCTCCCAGCTGTTGTCGCTCATCATTGCACGCCACATAAGCTGTTTCCAGCCGCCTGCGTCACGAATACCCCAAAGAGCACGTCTTACTGCAAGCTGCATATCTGCTGTGTAATAGTTCTTGAACGTAAAGCCATTGCCGTATCTGTCTGCACTGTCGAATACGGAGTCTTTGAGTCCGCCTACCTCACGTACTACGGGGATTGTGCCGTAACGCAGAGCAATCATCTGTGCAAGACCGCAGGGCTCCTGTGCAGAAGGCATAAGGAAAATATCTGCGCCCGAGTAAATCTTTCTTGCAAGCTCGGGAACAAAGCCGTGACAGAAGCAAAGTCTGCCGGGATATTTTGCCTGCATATAGTTGAAGTAATCCTCGTACTCCTTATCGCCCGAACCGAGAATTACAAACTGCATATTCTCTGTGTTCATAAGCTCTTCAAGTCCCATTCTTACAAGGTCAAGTCCCTTGTGTGCAACAAGACGTGTAACCATTCCGACAATCGGAACGTCCCAGCGCTGTTCAAGGCACAAACGCTCCTGCAAAGCACGCTTACACTCGCCCTTGCCGCTCATATCGTCCTTTGAATAGTTGCGGTAGAGCTGATAGTCGGTTTCGGGGTTGTAGCTTTCTGTGTCAATGCCGTTCTTGATTCCGCACAGCTTATAGTGACGGAGATTAAGCTCGTCGTGCATACCCCAGCTGTACCACGGGTCTCTGATTTCAGCCGCATAGCTCGGCGAAACGGTTGAAACACGTGTTGCGGTTTCAATTGCGCCCTTCATCATATTGAGCTTACCGTTCATTTCAAGAATCTTTGTTTCTGAAGCAGGAATACCTACGCACTCGGTATTTACCTCCCAGCCGTATTCGCCCTGATACTGAATGTTGTGAATTGTGAACAGGCTCTTGATGTTGTAGTACCAAGGTCTGTGGGAATAGAAAAGATAGTAGTAAACAGGAACAAGAGCTGTCTGCCAGTCGTTGCAGTGAATAATATCGGGGTGGAAATCAATATACGGAAGCATTTCAAGAATTGCACGTGAGAAGAAAGCAAATCTCTCGGCATCGTCATAGTGACCGTAAAGTGTTCCACGCTTGAAGTAATATTCATTGTCAATGAAATAATATGTACAGTCGTGCCATCTTGCCCAGAAAAGTCCGCAGTACTGATGACGCCACGCAACGGGTACAGTAAAGTTAGTAATGAAATTCATTGAATTTCTGAGCTCCTGCGGAATCGTGCCATAGAGCGGAACTACTATTCTGCAATCCTGTCCCTTTCTGCAAAGCGTATGGGGCAGGCTTCCTGCTACGTCGGCAAGACCGCCGCTTCCGCAAAATGGATTTGCCTCCGAAGCACAGTATAAAATTCTCATTTGTTTTTCCTCCAGTTAAACAACAGATTTTTTTGCGATATAGATGGGATATGAATCGAATCCCATCAGTGAACGTCCGTCTTTGATTGTTACATCCTTATCTATGATAACATAATTCAGGTTGGTATTGCAACCTATTTTTGTATCCTGCATTACGATGCAATTGCTGATTTTTGCACCTTCGCCGACATAAACACCCTTTGACAGCACGCAGTTTTCAACCTCGCCGTCAATAACACAGCCCTGCGCAATAATCGAATTTTTGACGCTGCTTGTAAGACCGTATTTCGACGGAGCGTCGTCTCTTACCTTGGTGTAAATCGGGCGCTTGGGGTTGAACAGCTCGTCTCTTACTTCTTTTTTCATCAAATCCATATTGAACTCAAAGTAATCGTTGATTGAGCTGATAGCCGCACAATAGCTTGTATTTTCATAAGCGTATACGTTGTATTTCTCAATTGATTTCTGAATTATACGCTTTACGTCAAGCTGATTAAGGCTCAGAGAGGTTCTGATTTCCTCCATAAGAAGGTCTTTCTTAATAAGAACAGAGCCGTAGAACTGATTTACCTTATCCTCACCGATTTCGGGTTTAATGAAAACCTGTTTAACCTTACCGTTTTCATCAACATCAAGCGTGAGCGGTCTGTCGTATCCACTCGGCACAACACCGTGCTTATATAAGATCGGAAGAGCGTCGTGTAGGGAAAGAGTGTAGATCTCGGTGGT
>CAMKNF010000014.1 GCA_946414115.1 uncultured Ruminococcus sp.
AATGCCCTTTTAGGGCTGTTATAAAACCACCGGCTTTGCCGGTGTGATATTTATTCTGTGTTGATTTTAATTTCTTTTCTGCTATAATGAAGTTATCACAGCAAAGGATGAATTATGATGAAACTCAACCCGAATTATAAAGATAACCTTAAAAAAATTGAGAATTTATATATTTCTGCTTTCCCGAAAATTGAGAGAAAACCTTTTGATTTAATATTAGAAAAGTGCAATAACGGCTCAATGGAAATAATATCAATTCAGAATGATAATAACAATTTCCTTGGTTTTGCAATTATGATTTTACACGACGATATGGTTTTACTCGATTATTTTGCTGTTGCGCCTGAAAGCAGGGGACAGAATGTAGGTTCAACAGCGTTGAAATTACTTTTTGAAAGATACAAAAATAAACGTTTTATTCTTGAAATTGAAAACACTGAAATTGAATGTGATAATTTGGAAGAACGAAAACGCAGGAAATCTTTTTATATCAATAACGGAATGTCGTTAATGCCGTTTAAAGTAAATCTTATAGGAGTTGAAATGGAAGTTCTGACGCATAATTGTGAAGTGACTTATGAAGAGTACTACAGTATATATGAAAACACGTTTTCCGACGAATATTGCAGTAAAATAGAATTAATTAAGATTGTTAAATAATTAACAAATAGAGGATAGGTAAAATGAAACAAAATACAATGACAGGAATTATAGCTGAACAGACTAAAAGAGCACTCTGGGAAATTAAGAATGTAATTGACTGCGTACCTGACAGCTTATGGAATAAGGAATACTGCGATATGCCGCTTTGGAAACATATATATCATACATTGCATTCGCTTGATTTATGGTTTATCAATCCACGTGATAAAAATTACTTTGAGCCAAGTATTCATTCAGAAAATCTGAATAATCTTGAAGCTGTATCAAGTAAAACCCTGTCACGTAATGATATAGATAATTATTTCAGTCAGATACGAATTAAAATTGACAAATACATTTCTAATCTTACTGATGAAGAATTATTAGATTATCCAGAAAATTGCGAATACACAAAATTCACATTGATACTTGCGCAGTTCAGACATCTGCACACACATATGGGAATGATTATGGGATTTATCATTGATGATACCGGATTGTGGCCTAATGTACTTGGACTTACTTATCCGATACCACAGAGCGGAGATTATAATAAATATTGCTGATGCATCCGATATTTCTTAGAAGCATTTTCTATCGGCTTATTTTATATATCTCCTTCCCTGAATTATACAAAATATTCATTTTGTATAATTTTCTATTTTGGAATTATCCTACCTCTTTTTATGGTATAATTAAGAAAAATAGTTATGCGTTATATATTCTGAAGAAAAGTTATAATTATTAATTATAAAGCAGCTGACTTTTGCGGAAAATTTTGGACGGTGATTATATGGCAGTTTCGTTTCGTGATGAGGCTCCGCAGGTTATTAAGGAATATTTGTTTTATCTTGAAACTATAAAAATTAAATCAAAAAAAACTGTAGATGAATACTACATAGATTTGCGTACTTTTTTCAGGTACCTGAAAAAATCCCGAAAGCTTGTTCCGGATGATACAGAATTTGAGAAAATTACAATTGATGACGTTGATATTGATTTGATAAAATCCGTTACACTGAATGATGCATATGAATATATGGATTATCTCTACCGTGAGCGTAATAATCAGAGTGCCGCAAGAGCCAGAAAATGCTCAAGTCTGAAAGGTTTTTTTGATTATCTTTTTTCCAAAAAGCATTTAATATCCAGTAACCCTATTGCACAGCTTGAAGTTCCTAAACGTAAAAAAGCGTTGCCAAAGTACCTTACTCTTGAACAAAGTATTGAGCTTCTCAATGCGGTTGAAGGAAAATATAAAGAGCGTGACTATGCAATACTCACACTGTTTCTCAACTGTGGATTACGTGTTTCTGAAATGTCAGGACTTAACTACACCGACATTCGAAACGATAACACAATGAGAGTTGTCGGTAAAGGCAATAAGGAACGTGTTGTCTACCTCAATTCTGCTTGCATTGACGCTATAAACGATTATATGAAGGTGCGTCCCGTAGATGGTGTTAAGGATAAAAAGGCATTGTTTATAAGCCGAAACAGTCAGCGTATGTCTGTTAAAACCATTCAGGCTATGGTGTATAAATATCTTGCAAAAATCGGACTTGACGCACAAGGCTATTCCTGTCATAAGCTGCGCCATACGGCGGCTACGCTTATGTATCAGCATGGCGGAGTTGATGTCAGAGTATTAAAAGAAGTGCTCGGGCACGAGAATCTCGGTACAACAGAGATATACACACATTTAAGCTCTGACCAGATGAAAAATGCAGCTGATTCTAATCCTCTTTCAAAAGTTAAGAAAAAGAATTCTGAATAATTATGAAAAACGGCACGTTAATATAAAACTTCGTGCCGTTTTTATATTTTAACTATTCCCCCTATGTCTGTCAGGGGCATATCTTTGCATATAATTTTTATTGAAATATTGTGATTCTCACAAAAATTTTCAATTCTTCTATAATCGGGATGATTTGTAACATTTCCCAAAAACACAACGGTGTTTTCATCAATTTTACCGCTTGCACCGCCTATAAAGCCGTAATCATAGCCGTCGAGTATAATGTTGCCGGATGAAATAAGCAGTACCTCTACCCCATCCTTTTTCAATGCTTTCTCAATGGATAAATCAGAAGTGATTAAAGCCTTTTCATTCAGAACAAGTGTTGAACAGCGTGCATAGCCTTGATTTATATTGACTGTTTTAATGCTATTTTCTTCGCAGAAATCAATCAGATTTTTGTCAATTGCAGAAAGCTTGCCGTATAAAGTGTTATTAAGAAAAAGAAAATTCAATAAAATATTTTCGGGGTACTTCTTCCCTGCTTTTTTATCGCAATAAATTAATCTATCGTTTGGTATTTTTTTAGCAAGGGCAGTACATTCATTAAGAATAAATATGTCACTATTTATCCGTAAAATCTGCATATCAGCGTGTTTCTGCTCGGGAATAGAAAAAATATCTACCGTATCGCTTGAAATAACGGTATGACCGAGGTTTTCAATTTCCCTTACAAAGCAAGGGTACTTGTCCGACATAACAAAAGTGCTCATCAGCTTATAGCCTCAAAAGCCTGCCTGATATTCTTCACTCCGATAAGCTCTGCATCGTCACAATGCACACCTTTTAGATTGTGATATGGCATAATTATTTTATTGAATCCGAGCCTTACAGCTTCATTTATTCTCATTTGTGCCTGTGAAACGGCTCTGATTTCACCTGAAAGACCAATTTCACCGAACACAACAGCTTTTTCATCAATCGGAGTGTCCTTAAGACTGCTGATTAGCGCCATTGCGATTGATAAATCTATTGCAGGCTCGTCAACACGAAGTCCTCCGACAATATTAATGTATGTATCGTAATTAGAAAAATAATATCCTGCACGCTTTTCAAGCACAGCAAGCAAAAGTGAAAGTCTGTTATAGTCAAAGCCTGTTGACATTCTGCGTGGATTGCCGTAGCCGCTCTGCGTTGCAAGGCCTTGCGTTTCTGCAAGAATAGGTCTTGACCCCTCAATCGTACACGTTACGCAGGTTCCCGAAACATTCTTCGGTCTGCCCGAAAGGAGCATAACAGATGGATTTTCAACCTCCTGCAAGCCTTTATCCGTCATTTCAAAAACGCCTATTTCATTTGTTGAGCCGTAACGGTTTTTTACAGCACGCAAGATTCTACAGCTCATCTGCTTGTCGCCCTCAAAGTGCAATACGGTATCTACTATATGTTCAAGCACCTTCGGTCCTGCAATTGAGCCTTCCTTGTTCACATGACCGACAATGAACATAGGAATATCACAGCCTTTTGCAGTACGCATCAGCATATTTGTACATTCTCTGACCTGCGTAACACTACCTGTTGACGAACTCAATTCGGATAAGTTCATAGTCTGGATTGAGTCAATCATAACAAGGTCGGGTTTTACGGTTTTTATCTGTTCACAGACTATTTCAACGTCGGTTTCTGTCATTACATATAGATTAGGTGAATTAACGCCCAGACGGATTGCACGAAGCTTTAACTGACGCTTTGATTCCTCGCCTGAGACATATAGAATTTTGAGTGTATCACCCATATATTGGCAAATCTGCATTAGTACAGTAGACTTGCCTATTCCGGGATCACCTCCGAGAAGAATAAGACTTCCCTTGACAATTCCTCCTCCGAGAACACGGTTAAGCTCTTTACTTCCGGTATCATAACGATGTTCGTCCTCGGTTGAAATCTCATTTATGGAATCGGGTTTTGAATACGTTGAATAGGAGCGTGTTTTGGAAACAGAAACGCTTTTTGAAGTATCCTTAATCTCTTCGTTCATTGTGTTCCATTCACCGCATGACGGACATTTTCCGTACCATTTAGGCGATTCATAGCCACATTCCGAACAAATATAAACGCTTTTAATTTTTGAAGCCATTTTTACACTTCCTGTCAATCAGTATTGTAGTAACTTAAAAATCCTGCTGTTATCGAAAAAGCCATTTGTTTCTGATATTGTGAGTCGAGGAGATTTTTACACTCTTCTCCATTTGAAATAAATCCGCACTCAACAATAACGGCAGGATTATTTGTATTTTTTAACAGATAAATTCCGCTGTCTGCTTTCTTGCATTCACGCTCGTTATCGGGTTGCAGAAGTCCTTTAACGGAGTATTTAATACTGTCTGCAAGCTGTTTGCTTTTGGGATTGTTTGGTGAATAAAAAATCTGTGTTCCGTGATACTTGCTTTCTGAAAATTTATTCTGATGAATACTGATTATTGTATTTTCTTTTGGAGAATTAAATATTTCAAGCCTTTTCTTCATATCCGAAACCTTACGCTTGCGTATGGTATCTTCTCCGTTATCAAGGGAAATGTCGGTTTTTCTTGTTTGTGTAACGTCAAATCCGAGCAGATAAAACAGTGCAGAGGTATCATTTGCAATTGAAAGGTTTATATCCTTTTCAAGTACTCCGCTTTCGCTTACTGCCCCTCCGTCTTCACCGCCGTGACCTGCATCAATTACAATGGTCGGCATTGACTTTACATTTTCAGAAGAAACCGAAACCTTTATATTTAACGCCGCAGAAATCATTAAAAAGACAAATGCAGACAGCAAAGCAAAGCATATACAGGGAAAGATAAACTTTTTTATTTTCATAACAACACCCCTATTTAATAAATATACGGGATGTCGTAAAATTTATTACCTTAATTATACACCATATTTCTGACTTGGTAAAGTAAAACAATTAACATAAATATAAACTCGGAATAGTATATTACAAAAAGTTGAAATCGGTGAAGAATGATGAAAGATAAATATACGCTTGATAGTCTGCCTTTGGAGCACAGCGCAGTTATTTCTTCGATAGAATGCAAGGATTGTCTTATAAACAGAATTTATGATATGGGTATACTTAAAGATACCGTTATAACGCCGCTTTACAGAAGTCCGTTTGGCGATCCTACAGCTTATCTTGTAAAAAACGCTGTTATAGCTTTAAGAAATAAAGACAGTAAATATATTACAGTAACTCCTATAAAATAGACAGGAGGTTTTTATTTGTTTGCACGAAATTCGTCTGTAATTGAAAAGAGCGAAAAAACCGCCGTAAAAACAGATTTCAGAGTTGCCTTGGCAGGGAATCCAAATGTCGGAAAAAGTACAATTTTCAATACTCTTACGGGACTGAATCAGCATACGGGAAACTGGACAGGAAAGACTGTTGAATGTTCGTCGGGAACGGCAAAAATCAAGGACAAAACTTTCTTGTTTACCGACTTGCCCGGAACATACTCAATGATTGATTTTTCCGAGGAAGAGACAGTTACAAGGGAATTTCTTGCAAATGAACAATCAGATTGCGTTGTGATTGTTACAGATGCAAACGTAATTGAACGGAATCTTTCTTTCGCTTTGCAAGTCCTTTCACTACAGATAAATGCCGTTTTGTGCCTTAACCTTTGTGACGAAGCAGAGAAAAACGGAATAATAATTGACATTGATGAACTGTCGCTGAATCTGGGAATACCTGTTATCTGCACCTGTGCAACAAGAAAAGGCGGAATCAATGAGCTTAAAGACACAATTTATGATATTTGTACAGGTAAAAGAAAGTGCTTTAGAGTAGAAAGAAATTATACGAATATAGATGTATTGAATACGGAAAATCACAAACAAAACACTGAAATACTTGCGGATAAGTCAAAGGAGATTTGTAAGCAGACTGTATCCTGCAGAAATAAAACAATGAATAAACGAAGTCGTAAAGCAGATAAAATACTGACCTCTAAAACGATAGGCATACCGCTTATGCTGTTGCTTTTCGGTTTGCTTTTCTGGATAACGGCAGTAGGTGCAAACTACCCCAGCGAATGGTTAAGCGTTTTTTTTGATTTTATAAAGGGAGAGTTAAACAATTTATTTGAGTTACTTTCTGTCCCTAAATTTTTTACAGGGGTACTTATAGACGGCGTTTATACAACCCTGACTTGGGTTGTTTCTGTAATGCTGCCACCTATGGCAATCTTCTTCCCTCTTTTTTCTATTATTGAAGATTCCGGTTATCTGCCGAGAATTGCGTTTAATCTTGACAAATTCTTTGCAAAGTGCGGTGCACACGGCAAGCAAAGCCTTACTATGGCTATGGGAATCGGGTGCAATGCATGCGGAGTTACGGGTTGCAGAATTATTGAATCTCCGCAGGAGCGATTAATTGCAATTCTTACAAACAATTTTATGCCTTGCAACGGAAGATTTCCGACCCTGATTGCAATTATTATGATGTTTTTTGCAGGAAGTGCCTTTGGTATTGCTTCGTCAATTGAAGTTGCGGCAATTTTGCTTGGGATTATCGTACTTTGCGTACTCTTTACACTTCTTATTTCAAAGATTTTGTCGCTTACAATAGCCAAAGGAGAGCCTTCGGGATTTGCGTTGGAGCTTCCACCCTACCGTAAGCCGCAGATTTTAAAGACAATTGTGCGCTCAATGCTTGACCGAACGCTTTTTGTGCTTGGCAGAGCTGTAATTGTAGCCGCACCGGCAGGAGCTGTTATCTGGCTTACTGCAAATATTTATATCGGTAACACTTCAATTCTTTCAAACTGTACAGATTTCCTTGACCCATTCGGGCAGCTTATCGGACTTGACGGCGTGATAGTTATGGCATTTATACTTGGATTTCCTGCAAATGAAACTGTTGTTCCGATAATAATTATGTCATATATGGCAAGCGGCACTTTGGTTGACTACACAAGTTATGAACAACTCCTTGAATTATTCTCGGCAAACGGCTGGACTGTTATCACAGCTGTCTGTACTATGATTATGTGTGTAATGCACTTCCCCTGTTCAACAACTTGCCTGACCATAAAAAAAGAAACAGGAAGCTTGAAATGGACTCTCGTTTCTGTATTACTTCCTACCGTAATGGGAATTATACTTTGTTTTGTGACAGCGAATATTATGAGAATATTTATATAAAGAATCGGCAGGCGTTAAATCCTGCCGATTGATAATTATTCTTCAGATTGTGCAACCTTCATCATAATTGCACATTCCATTCTCTTTTTAAACAGCTCGCAGCCGTATTTATAGATTCCACTTATTGAGCCTGTTGCGTGGTATGCATTTGCCGCACAGCCGCCGCTGCAATAAAGCTTTGCCCAGCAATTTTTGCAATCCTCTCTTGCATATGCATTGCAGAGCTTAAATTCATTCTGAACGTCGGTATTTGTAACACCTTCGTAGATATTGCCAAGACTGTACTTCGGGTCGCCCACAAACTGGTGACACGGAAAAAGCTCTCCCCAAGGGGTTACAGCCATATATTCCGTACCCGAGCCGCATCCCGAAATACGCTTATAAATGCAGGGGCCGCCTGTTAAATCAATCATATAGTGATAGAAAGTAATCGGTTTACCCTCTTTTTCACGTCTTAACATATCCTTTGCAAGAAGCTCATACTGTTCAAAAAGCACAGGCAAATCATCATATGTAAGAGCATACGGATCATCAGGTGCGCAAACAACAGGCTCCATTGAAAGCTCGGTAAAACCAAGGTCAGCCATATGGAAAATATCATTTGTGAAGTCAGTGTTGTTGTGCGTGTATGTACCACGAACGTAGTAGCCTTTGTTGCCTCTCTTTTTGACAAATTCCTGAAATTTTGGAACAATTATATCATAGCTTCCCTTGCCGTTGACCGTTTTGCGCAGATTATCGTGGATCTCCTTTCTGCCGTCAAGGCTTAAAACAACGTTGTGACATTCCTTGTTGGCAAATTCTATTACGTCATCGTCAACGAGCATTCCGTTAGTTGTAAGAGTAAAGCGGAAGTTTTTATTCTTTTCTTTTTCAATGCTCCTTGCATAAGCGACAATCTGCTTTACAACATCAAAGTTCATCAAAGGCTCGCCGCCGAAAAAGTCCACCTCAAGATTTACTCTGCTGCCGGAATTTTCAACAAGAAAGTCAATTGCCCTCTTGCCTGTTTCAAAGCTCATAAGCGCTCTGTCACCGTGATATTTGCCCTGACTTGCAAAGCAGTATTCGCAGTTGAGATTACAGGTATGAGCAATGTGCAGACAGAGCGCCTTTATAACCGTATTTCTTGACTTAAAATCAAATGCAAGGTTTTCGTATTTATCCTCTGTAAAAAGCTTTCCTTGTTCTTTAAGCTCTTCAACGTCATCAATGCAGTTATTTACTTCCTGTTCTGTAATTTCGGGATTGTCGGCATATTTTTTTAGCATTGCCGCAACAATTGCATTTCTGTCGTTATTTTCATACATTTGTATAACGTCGTAAGCAAGCTCATCTACGCAATGAACACTTCCGCTGAAAACGTCAAGAACTATATTGTATCCGTTAAGTTTGTACTGGTGTATCATATTATCTCCGTTTTGACAAAAGGAAAGCCGTTAAACCTCAAGGTAAAACGGCTGTTAAATCCTTAATTCAGTAAATTTTAATTATTTCTCGCTTAAGCACTTCTCACACTGCTGGTTAGCAACACCGCAGGAAGTTTTGCAAGCTGACTGACAAGAAGTCTGGCACTCGCCGCAACCGCCTGTCTTAACGCTCTTCTTAAGGTCACGAGTTTCAATAGTTTTAATTCTTTTCATTGCAATCATTCTCCTTGTAAGAATTTATAAATAAATCTTACCACAGTCTTTAATATTTGTCAATCATTTTCAGCGGCATATATGTAATCGGGCATAGATTTTTTTGTTGAGTTGATTTGAATATTATTCGAAAATAGAATATTAATTTGATTAATTAATTTACCCGTAATAATCTCTCCCGGTACAATAAGCGGTATTCCGGGAGGATACGCCCAGATGTATTCAAGCGATACTCTTACCTGTGCCTTTTGAAATGGGATTTTTTCTGCTCTGAAATTATTTTTTTGGTATGGAAAAAAATTCCGCTTTGGTATTTCATAAAAATTATAATTGGAATGTGATTTTTCGTTTTTATTCAATGTTCTGTCAATTTCAAGCAATGCGTTTTTTAGTTTGCCAAAACCTTCGTCGCTATCACACACGGAAGTCATTGCAATTACATAATCGGTGTATGACATTTCTGTTTCAATCTTATATTTATCTCTTAAAATTCTTGCAAGCTCTGTTCCACTGATGTTTGAAGCAGCCGTTGAAATTACTATTTTACCAAAGTCATAAGCAAAGCATTTTTCAATAAATGATTTATCATTGTATAAAACAGTAAGATTATCAAGAGAAATTGTATCGCAATAGAAATTATCCAGTCTTTTTGTATAAACTTCAAAATCGTTTTTATTTTCAGAAATATAGTCAAGACAATTTTCAATTGCGCTCATAAGTATGTATGACGGACTGCTCGTTTCAAAGACAGATAGATTTTCCTGCAATTTGTCAGACAATTCTGAATTGTCAGTAAGTAATAAGGCAGTTTGCGTAAAAGACGGCAATGTTTTATGTAAGCTGACAACCGCAACATCTGCACCGCATCTTACGGCTTCACTCGGGAATTTTTCAGAAAACGGGAAATGCGCTCCATGCGCTTCATCAACAAAAAGCATAGCTCCGTTTTTATGACAAATATCGGCAATAGCTTTTATATCCGATACAACTCCCTCGTACGTCGGAGAGGTTATAACAACAAGCTTTGTATCAGGATTTTCTCTTAAAAGCTCTTCAAGCTTATGAGGAGAAACAGAAGTAAAAACGCCGTTATTTTCGTCATACTCCGGCAAAATGTATTCGGGATTAAGACCACATAGCTCAATTGCGTTGTAAACTGACTTGTGACAATTGCGTGAAACAATTATTTTATCTCCAAAGTTTGTCATAGCACGAATTGATGATAAAATTCCGCCTGTTGAACCGTTTACAAGAAGAAATGCACGATTAACCCTATATAACTTTTCTGCCTTCTTTTCAATCTCTCTTATGCATCCGCAGGCGTTGTGAAGATTATCAAAGCCTTCAATCTCTGTTAAATCAATACCATACGGAATTAAACCGTCATTTAAAATATCATTTCTCTTATGTCCCGGCATATGAAAAGGATATATGCCGCTATCTTTGTAACTTTTAAGCTTATCGTACAGCATATATCCTCCGTATTTATTGTTAGTTAGTGCCGAATTCTCTTAATTCAAGTCCTTTGTTGTGTTCAAGCGCCCAGTCAATGCTCCAATAGCTTGTAAATAGCAATAAATGATTGCCCTTTAAATCCTGAATACGCTTTGTGTCTGACGCAAGGTCGAGTGCTTTGGGGTCAACATCATCATTCACAATCCATCTGATATATTCATAAGGAAGAGATTCCATAACTATGTCTACGTTGTACTCATTTTCAAGACGATATTTCAGAACGTCAAACTGAAGTACGCCGACAACGCCGACGATTACTTCCTCCATACCTGCGTCAAGCTCTTGGAAAATCTGAATTGCACCCTCCTGTGCAATCTGGCTTGTTCCCTTGATAAACTGCTTGCGTTTCATTGTGTCCTTCTGACGTACAAGAGCAAAATGTTCGGGAGCAAAGGTAGGAATACCCTTGAATTGCACCTTGTGGTTTGCAGAACAGATTGTATCGCCGATTGAGAAAATACCGGGGTCAAACACGCCGATAATATCGCCGGCATATGCTTCGTCAACAATTTCTCTCTCCTGTGCCATAATCTGCTGTGGCTGTGAAAGGCGCATTTTCTTGTTGCCCTGAACGTGGAACACTTCCATATTCTTTTCAAACTTACCGCTGCAAATTCGCATAAATGCAATTCTGTCACGGTGCGCCTTATTCATATTCGCTTGAATTTTGAACACGAATGCTGAAAAATCCTCCGACATCGGGTCAATTTCTTCACTGACGGTTTCTCTCGGTAAGGGTGAAGTTGTAAGCTTTAAGAACTGTTCAAGGAACGGTTCAACACCAAAGTTTGTAAGAGCCGAGCCAAAGAATACGGGAGTTAGCTTGCCGTTTCTTACAGCGTCAAGGTCAAATTCATCACCTGCACCGTCGAGCAGCTCAATATCATCAAACAAATCCTGTTTATGGTAATAGCCGATTGTATCTTCAAGCGATGGGTCATCAAGAGTCAGCTCCTCTTTTTCAACCTCTTTCTGTCCGTTATTTGCAGTAAACGAGAGGATTTTCCTTGAATTTCTGTCGAAAACTCCCTTAAATTCCTTACCGGAACCGATTGGCCAGTTTATAGGATAGGTATTGATTCCAAGTACGTTTTCAATATCTTCAAGTAAGTCAAAGGGATTCTTGGCGTCCCTGTCCATTTTATTGATAAAGGTAATAATCGGAATGTTACGCATTACGCAGACTTTGAAAAGCTTAATTGTCTGTTTCTCAACACCCTTTGAGCCGTCAATTACCATTACGGCTGAATCGGCAGCCATAAGCGTTCTGTAGGTATCCTCCGAGAAGTCCTCGTGTCCCGGTGTGTCAAGAATATTGATACAGTAGCCGTTGTACTTAAACTGCAAAACAGACGAGGTAACGGAAATACCACGCTGTTTTTCAATTTCCATCCAGTCGGAAACTGCGTGCTTTGCAGTCCTCTTGCCCTTTACCGAGCCTGCAAGATTAATTGCTCCACCGTAGAGCAACAGCTTTTCAGTAAGCGTTGTTTTACCTGCGTCAGGGTGCGAAATAATCGCAAAGGTTCTGCGTTTGCTGATTTCATCTCTTAAAGAACTCATAAAATACTATCCTTTCGGAGCAGTTTTTGAATTAAATATACATCCACAATTTTATATTTTACTATTTTATTACGGTATATGTCAACTAAAATGCGATAAATAATTTTAAAATAAATTAATACAAAAGCTTGACAAAAAAATTAAAATGTTGTAATATAATCGTGTAAAAGGTTGAAAAACAGATTTTTCCTATTTTTTCATATACCTTCCAAATCGAGCCGGAAACGTTTGTTTCCGGCTCAAACACATTTATGAGGTTATTTTATGAGCAATACTATCGGTCTTTATATTCACATTCCGTTTTGTAAAAGCAAATGCCCCTACTGCGACTTTTTCAGCGGCAGAGCAAGCGAAAATGACTACGATAATTATATTAAAACTTTGTCGGATAACATTAGCTTATGGAGTACAAAAACGGATAAAGCAGTATCAAGCGTTTATTTCGGCGGAGGAACTCCGAGTATTTTAGGAGCTGAAAGGCTTTCGCTATTACTTAATAAGATTAAAGAAGAATTTAGCGTTGCCGATAATGCTGAAATTACGGTTGAAGTAAATCCCGATTCTGGCAAAACGCTTGATTTTGATTTGCTAAAGTTGAACGGTTTTAACAGAATTTCCGTAGGTATGCAGAGCGCTGTTGAACAGGAGCTTAAAGCACTTGGCAGAATACACAGCATAAATGATGCAGAAGTAACAATAAAAAGAGCGCAAAATGCAGGAATAGAAAATATTTCCCTTGACCTTATGCTTGGTATTCCCTATCAGACTATTGACAGTCTTAAAAAATCAATTGGCTTTTGTGCAAGTTGCGGTGTTACTCATATTTCTTCATATATTCTAAAAATTGAAAGCGGAACTGTATTTGAAAAAATACAGGACAAGCTTGAATTACCCGACGAGGACAGTCAGGCTCAGCTTTATCTTTTTGCGGTCGATTATCTTAAAAAACTCGGCTTTAAACAATATGAGATTTCAAATTTTTCAAAATACGGATACGAAAGCAGACACAATATTAATTATTGGAAATGCGGCGAATATATTGGTATAGGACCGTCTGCTCATTCATTTTTTGACGGTAAAAGATTTTACTACAGCCGCAATATGGAAGATTTCATAGAGAATAAAACCTATTTTGACTGCTACGGTGGTGATAAGGAAGAATTCATTATGCTTTCATTAAGGCTTAAAAGCGGCTTGAATTTTAAAGAATATAGAGAAAGGTATAATGAAGATTTTCCGAAAGACAAAATAAAAAACATCAAAAAATTTGCGGTTATGGGTTATATGGAACTTAATGATGACTGTGCGTATTTTACCCCTAAAGGTTATCTTGTTTCAAATGCGATAATAAGTGAATTAATATAAAAATACGCCCTGATAATGAGGGCGTATTTTTACGTTAGATTAAAATAAAAGAGTAATCATACTATATAAATAACACAAATAAGTTATTATTGTTATTGGTGCAGAAAAATATACTAGCGTTTTCTTGACAGTCGATATTTCAAATTCACCTTTACTAAAACGAAACGACTCTTTATGATGTGAAATTTCCATTATAAAAAATACTAATCCGATTATTGTTATTATGCCAAAAACAAGACATACACAAAGAAACAGCAAAATAGGAAACAGATTATCCATAACGCCCTCAATAGGATTGCTTTTTATTGAATTGAAATCAATATTGCTTGTGAAGCTTTTAATAATCAATGCTCTGACGTTAATTATGAAGTGCAGTATCATAGACGGAAATATAGATTTTGTTTTTAAATAAAGATAACAACAAAGCATTCCGACCGTTGATGCGAATATTGCGTGTGAGAACTGCTGATGCCATATGCCGAATAAGACTCCTGATGTCACAACAGCAAACAGCTCGCCGAGCTTTTGATTGTTATTGAAAATCAGACCTCTGAATAAAAGCTCTTCAATAATCGGAGCAAAAATAATTGACGGCACAATATTCACAACATAATTCGGTACTGTTGCAACAGGTGATGAACCGAAAAACACGTCGTCCGAACTGATAAAATTCAATCCGGTAACTTGTTTTAAAATATTAAGCGGAATTACTGATACTGCTGAAACAATCATTATTACGGCAAAAGCAATCATAATCCACTTTGTTATCCATCTAATTGACTTCTCGGGTTTGTGAAAACATTGTTTGAGCTTAATTTTATTATTTCTGCCCCTTGTTATGTAAAAGACAAGCATTGTAACAGGAAAAATAATAAGATATATTGTAAAATACTGAAGAAACAAATCGAAATTTTCTGTTGTAATAATTCCGCTTTTTTTCATTAGTGACAAAATCTGCGGACGTACAAACTCAAGCAAGCCAATATACAGAACATAATGCACAAGAACGGGAAAAGATGACGTATTTGAAATTGCTCTTATTTTTTTGCTTGAATATTTGCTTTGATTTTCACTCATAATCGGCTTCCCTTTGTTAAGATTTTTTTATTGCTTTAAAAATTGCGCCGAGCTTTGGCGGAGTGCCATAGAGCAACACACCTACACGGTAGATTTTTGCAGAAATAACGCCAATCCCGATAACAGATGAAATTAAAATTACAACAGAAATTATGATTTCATATAACGGGACAGTGCTCATTGCAATTCGTGTAAACATAGCCATGGGCGATGTAAACGGAATGTAGGAGCATACTCTCATAAGAGTATTATCTACAGAACCGGCTGACATTGAGAACATTACTACCATAAATGCGGCAATAAAAATAAACGTAAGCGGCATTACAGAAGTATTAATATCCTCTACCTTTGAAGCAGTTGAGCCGATTGCGCCGTATAAAAAGGCGTATATAAAGAATCCGAGTATAAAGAACAACAGCATATATAGCAATAAGTCAAGCGGCATATCGAAGATTGATTTGATTATAAAATTATCTCCCCAATATGACTTGTTCATATTATAAAACAGGAACGCAGAGCCGAATACTGCAACAAGCTGAATAAGACCTGCAATACAGGAAGCAATCACCTTTCCAAACATCATACTGACAGGCTTTGCGCTTGTAATAAGAAGCTCCATTGCACGGGAGCTTTTTTCTGTTGCGACATTAGTAGCTACCATCTGTCCGTAAAGAAGAATTACCATATACAGTGCAAATATCATTATGTATGTGTAGAAGAAATTTTTTGTCTGATCTTTGCCAAGGCTTGTAGTGTTATGCTCAATCTGAACATTCATAATTTTGTTTGCGTCCTGCGGCGAAACTCCGCTTTTAACCATAGCGTTTACACGATAAATGTTCTGAAGAACGCTGTCTGCTATCATTGTTTTTTCATCATAAAGCGAATTGTTATTTACATAATAGTCATATTCTGAATCACTCTTGATTACAAAAGCACATTCTGCTGTTTCAGATGTTATTAAGCTTTTTACGCTGTCAATTCCGTCATTTGTAATCTGAACATCATAGTCTGCAAAAGCCGATGAAAATGACTCTTTGAGCATATCTGAATTATCAAACGCATCGTTGACTATCAACATAACAGGTTTTGAATTAGTTGCTTCGGAAGATTGTGAACCAAAGCTTTCGGCGATTTGCGGAAAAAACATAACAACTGCAATTGCCGCAACGAGAAAAATTGTTATTCCCACAAATACTTTATTTTTAATATAGTTTAACAATTCAAACTTCAATATTGTTTTAAACTGTTTCATTTTTATCCTCCTGTTCCCCTTTACTTGTGTACTGAACAAAAATATCGTTAAGAGAAGGCTCGAAAACTTTTATTTCGTCAATATCAAAATTCTCCGTAAGCTCCACGCATCATTCTTTGCTTATCTTCGGCGGATTTGAGCTTGATAATAAGTTCTCCACTTTCATTTGCAGTGCATTGCGAGCCGAGCTTTTCGATTATCTTTTCGGGATATTCGGTTCTTACCACAAGGCGGTCACGAACGTAATTGCGTTTAATGTCGTGAAGACTTCCCTGCAAAACCATTTCGCCGTTATTGATTATGCCGATTTTACTGCAAAATTCCTCTATATAATTCATCTGATGACTTGAAAACAGCACGATTTTTCCTTTTTCAATCTGCTCTTTTACTACGTCCTTGAGAAGCATTGCATTAACAGGGTCAAGTCCTGAAAACGGCTCGTCAAGTATAATAATCTGCGGATTGTGTGCAAGTGCAGTGATAAGCTGTATTTTCTGTTGATTTCCCTTTGAAAGCGTATCAAGCCGCTTGTTCCTGTGCTCGCTCATTTTAAGGCGTTTCAGCCAGTAATCTACTGCTTTTACAGCGTCACGCTTTGACATACCGTTAAGCTCTGCAAAGTAAACAAGCTGGTCTATGATTTTCTTTTTCGGATAAAGTCCTCTTTCTTCGGGTAGATAGCCAATTCTGATTTTATCGTAATCTACAGGCTTTTCGTCAATAAACACCTCTCCGCTTTCCGGAGCAAATACATCCATTAAAATTCTGATTGAAGTCGTTTTACCCGCTCCGTTTCTGCCGAGCAATCCAAAGGCTTCTCCGCTTTCGGCGGAAAATGATACGCCTTTCAGCACTTTTTTACTGCCGAAGCTTTTATAGATGTTTTTAATCTCCAGTTTCATACTTTCCTCCAAAATTTTTATTCATTCCAGAAAAGCTCATCAAGAGTTTTTCCGAGAACCTTACAGATTGATATACACAGATTAATTGTAGGGTTATAATCGCCCTTTTCAATAGCAGAAATTGTCTGACGTGAAACGCCCACTTTTTCAGCTAGCTGTTGTTGTGAAATATCAAGAGCCGCCCTTGCGCTTTTTAGCCTGAGATTCTTCATTCTTCTTCACGCTCTTTCTTGCTGATAATAATTTTGATTACTGTTGCAATCATCATTATTAAAAATGCTACAGCGCATAATAAAGGAATTAAATGACTATTTAACATTCCGTTTGTGATTATAGGATTCTTATCTATAAATACATTAAATATGAAAGAAAATAGCTGAACCACGGTAATAGTTGCACTAAGGTATAAAAATGTGTAAATATTATTTTTACCTTTTTTGATACCGAAATATGCGTCATTAAATATGCATATTACTACAAAAACCGTCACTGACATAAACATTCCAAGGAACATTTGTATTACAATCTCTGCCCATTTTATATCAGCTATATCGAGCATTCCGCATAAAATGCAGTAAAATACAAGCGTAAAAAAAGAATACTTGTACGCTGCATTTCTTGCAATAAGCTGACGTTCATCATATTCGGTTGCGTTGTTATTTTTACATTTCAACACTATAGCTATAATCAGAAATATGATTACAACCGCAAAAAAACCGATTAAAAATCCAAGAGTATAATCTGACATAGAAAAGTCTCCTTTATGTATAATTTTTTTCTTATTGTACATTATTATATACCCCAAAATGGCAATATGTCAAGTATATTTTACAAATTGTTAAAAATAATCGAAAACACCGACAAGCCAACAGCCTGTCGGTGATTAAACCAAATTTATTTGATTAAGCGTTTTCTTCTGAAAATATAGAAAGATGCAGCGGAAATTATGACAACAGTAATTATGCTGAATATTGCAAAGCCTGAACCCGTCGATATACCGTTTGACGGTGTATCGGGTGTTGAAGTTTTATTTACAGCGTTTGCGTTTGTGTTTGAGGTTGCAGAGGTTGGATCTGTTGCCGCTGTAGTAACAGCAGTTGACTCTGAAGGAGAAAC
This sequence comes from uncultured Ruminococcus sp., assembly GCA_946414115.1. Lineage (GTDB taxonomy): Bacteria > Bacillota > Clostridia > Oscillospirales > Acutalibacteraceae > Ruminococcoides. Next base: position 18,007 of record CAMKNF010000014.1, read on the forward strand.
AGATGTTGTCGAAGGTACGGTTTCAATCGGATTTGTTGTCTGAATCATTCTCGGGGTATTAACGCTGGTTAAGATTTTTTCATCATCCTGATTAAAGAAATTAATCAACGCTTCATCACAAGCAGAATATTCACCGCTTTCCTCTTTAGTTGCGAGCTGGGGATATACGCTTGAAACCGCTACAAAATTGTTGGTAGCAACGGTATAGTAGCTGTCGTTTTCAAGTTTTTTAGCTCCAACGAAGGCTGATTCAACTCGCTCTCCATACGGTTTTGAAATGTTATATTCTACAGTCATACCGCCGATTTGCAAATAGCTTCCGCTGTCCTGCGGCCACGCATCATATTCGCCTGAATCATTAGCGGCTATGCTTTTAATTTGAATATCAATTGAAGTTTCAAGAATTTCAAGCAAATCCTGACCTGTAACTGTCTTTGTAACAATATAGTTTCCGTAAGGAAGTACGCCGATTATGTCACCGTAAAGAACCTCGCCTTGTTTTATTGACGCTCGGATTCCGCCTGCGTTTTCAAAGGCAACGTCTGCGCCTGTTTCGAGCAGATATGCATCAGTTACAGCTCTGCCGAGATTTGTTTCATCAATTCTTAAATGTTCCCATACGCCGTCAAGCTCGGCTGGTGATGAACCAACAATCTTATTGAGAATAACGCTTTGCTCTGTGTTTATTTGAGCAAGCAGAGAGTCGACATCAGAGTCGGGCATAAGTTCAGCACAAACGGAATAATCTGCACTACTTGTTTTATATTCAAGATTTTCAATTTCATTTTTATCATTCATGTCAAAATCAAGTTCAAGCAAGCCTGCCTGATAGAGATAATAGCCGTTTTCAATTACAAGTGTCTGCTCACCGTTTGGCGTTGCAACGGTCTGATTAATATTAATATGCTCGTGACCTGCAAGCCACAAATCAACTCCGTTTACCTCCGAAGCAAGCTGTGTGGGATTATAGCAGTGAGTAAGACCTATAATAAGCTGGCATCCCTGATTTTCAAGATAATCGACAGCCTCTTCGGAATACTTTTTCATATCCGTAAAAACAAGCCCCGAAACATTTGTCGGCGAAGTTTTACCGTAAATTGACGGGTCAATTACGCCGAAAACGCCGACCTTTAAGGTTTCACCGTTTTTTTCGGTTGTCTTAATAAGAAATTCATCGTCAAAAAACTTTGTTCCGTCGTTATTAATTACATTGCCCGTAAGCATCTTGAAATCTTTTACGTCATTTTCATTTGTAATATTTACAAGCTCTTTCAGTCGGTCCTTGCCATAGTTCCAGTCATGATTGCCTGCTGTCATAGCGTCATAACCGCAAGTACCTGCAAGCTTCGCAATTGACTCGCCCTTAACAAGTGTAGCAATTGACTGACCGTGGAATAAATCACCGGAATCCATCACAAGGCTCATATCCGAATTCTGAGTATGTTCGTCAATAAGTGTTTTGAGTTTAGAAACTCCGATAATTCCGCCTGATTCATTTTCTATTACTCTTGAATGAATGTCATTTGTATGAACAATTTTCAGGCAAAATTCGCTTTCACCTTCCGTTACCGAAAAAGCAGAAATGCAGCTGAAAACAATCAGTGTACAGGCTAAAAACGAAGAAATTATTTTTTTCACAATTAATCATGCCTCCTTTTGGATGATTATAACATTATTTTATATAAATTTCAATATTTTTGACATAATATTGTTAGTATATAAGATTTTAAATAAATTAAAATACTTGACAAATAAAAGAAAAACAAGTAAAATATATACTTGTCAGATAAATACGGAGACGTATCGAAGTGGTCATAACGGGACTGACTCGAAATTTTACGGCTGCTTGGTCGTTTCGTCCGCCGGAAATCCTTGATTTTAAAGGGTTTTCAAAA
>CAMKNF010000015.1 GCA_946414115.1 uncultured Ruminococcus sp.
CGTGCAAGTCTTCGTTATTATTTTCCTTACAGCTCGAAGAGCAGGAGGAACAATCATGATTACATCCCATTTTATTTATCCTCTTTTCATTTTAATTTATATTTTGCCGAGTACCTCGGCTAGCAAATCGAGTGGAAAAGTCGGTTTGCTTGAAAAAAATTGTAGCCCGAATTTTAAGTTGATATATAGGTAACGTTTCGGGACGTCAGGGTGATTCCCCTATTAGGGGAAATGTCGCAAAGCGACAAAAGGGTTGCCGTTTTCGCAGAAAAGCCGTCCCCCTACGTCAACGTTGCTATAATACCAACGCTAAATTATCGTTTATCCTTCAATTACTGCATACTCGGCTCTTGTGTTTCATCCGAAACAGGCTCATCCGTTTCTGCCTGCGTTGGTACCTCTGTTTCAACAGGCTGGGTTTCGGGAGCCTGTGTCTGCGGTGCCTCTGTCGGCGCTTCGGTCGTTACCTCGGTAGGAGCTTCCGTTGTTTCAGGCTCGGTGTAGACAGCTTGTGTTTCGGCGTTAGTCTGAACCTGAGTTGTAACCTCGGCAGTTGTCGCAATTGTCGACGGAGCAGTCGTTGCTTTTTTGTCGTTGTTTCCGCCCGAACACTGCGTAACCGCAAACACAATTGCCGCAATAAGGCACATTACAGCCGCAATGGAAAGCACTGCCGCAACAGCCTTGTTTGAGCTTTTCTTTTTCTTCTTTCCGCCTGATTTACTTTTTCCGCTCGGGGTTGTGTTTATGTAATATTCCTCGGAATTGTTTTCGTAATCATCGTCAAAGGAATAATTCTTATTATCCTCGCCCGTCTGCGAATCGAAATTATCGCCGTAGTCGTCGTCGGTGTCTGCACGGTTTGTTTCTTCCGCCTCGCTGTGAACTGTGTGCGAAAAGTTACCTGCGGCGTCTACGTCAAAGTTATCCAAGTCATAGTCGTTTGAAGATTTGCCGCTTGTAACGTCAAAGTTATCGCCGTAATCTTTATTATCCACAATCATATCTCCTTTCAATTAAAATATGATTTATTACTAAACTTACTTGCTAAAATGATAAATCAACAGGTATATTTTGTCAACACGCCGGCAAATTTATCAGCGTGTAATTCTGTTAATATCATCCATATGTGCAAGCACCATAAGCGTTTCGTGCTTATCAAAAATATGGTCTGAATTTGGGTTTGCGTAAATTACTCCGTCCTTTTTTGTTGCAAGAATGCTTACATTATATTTGTTACGGACGGATTTCTGAAGAATCGTCTTGCCAACCCATCCGTCGGGCACTGCTATCTCGCAAATTGCGGTGTCGTCCGAAAGCTCTATATAATCAAAAATATTCTTTGCACCGTATTTTATTGCAAGTCGTTCAGCCATTTCTCTTTCGGCGTAAACAACGTGATCAGCACCGTTTCGAAGCAACAGCTTGCGGTGAACCTCTCTGCTTGCCCTTGCAAGAATGTACTTTGCACCTAAATCCTTAAGCAGAACGGTTATTTCAAGTGCATTCTGGAAATTGTCTCCGATTGCAACGACACACAAATCAAAGTCGTTAACGCCGAGCGATTTCATAAACGCCTCGTCGGTTGCGTCTGCAATGTGAATATCGTCAATTATGCTGACCGCATTGTCGGCACGTTCCTCGCTTTTTTCAACTGCGAGCACATCGTTGCCCTCTTCAATCAGCTTTTGCGCCATATGTCTGCCGAATCTGCCAAGGCCTATAATTAATACTGACTTCATAATATTATCTTCCTTATCCTATCTGAATTTTTTCGAGCGGCTTCTGTGACTGCGGCTTGCTCTTGTAATTTGAAAAGGCAAACAGCATTGTAAGCGAGCCCACTCTGCCGAAAAGCATTAAAAGCGTTAAAAGCACGGATGAAATTGTGCCGAGCTGAGTTGTAATTCCCGTTGTAAGTCCGACTGTTGCTATAGCAGACGCCGACTCAAACAATGCGTTGATAAACGGTATATTGTCAAGCGTTGAAATAACAACTGCCGCACCGCCTGCAATAAACACATACAATGTAACGGCGCAGGTTGCAAGCCTTGTTACGTTGTCCTCAAGACGTCTGCCGAGCATTTCGGCTGTTTTTCTGTGTTTGAATGTACTGATGATTGACGAAATCAGAACGGCAAATGTTGTTGTTTTCATACCGCCTGCCGTAGAGCCGGGTGAACCGCCTACAAGCATCAGCAAAATCATTATGAACATACTCGAATGAGTTATTGACGAAAGGTCAACGGTATTGAATCCCGCCGTTCTTGTTGTTACGGACTGAAACAGCGCCGAGCCGATTTGCTGTGGAATACTCTCCTTGTTTGACGCAGGATTTTTAAGCTCTGTAAGAAACATAAGAATTGCTCCGAGAAATATAAGAGCAGAGCTTATCAGCAGTACAACCTTTGTCTGTAACTTAAATTTTGAAATTCGGAACTTGCTGTCGAGTACGTCACGCCACACGAAAAAGCCGAGACCGCCGATTACGATAAGCAAACTTATCACAACGCAGACATATACATTTGAAACGTAGCCCGTCAGCGAGGAGAAATCACCCGAACCGCCCATAAGGTCAAAGCCTGCGTTGCAGAACGCCGAAACGCTGTGGAACAGCGAGAACCATATTCCCTTTAAAAAGCCGAACTGCGGAACAAACGCAAACGAAAGCAGAAACGCACCGGCAAGCTCTACAGTAAGCGTTCCGAGCAGGATAAAACGTGTCATTCTTACTATTCCGCCGAGCTGCGGAGCAGAAACGGAATTCTGCATTATCTCACGTGATGCAAGACCGATTTTCTTTTTCGTCATAGAAATTGCGGAAATACAGATTGTCATAAAACCCATTCCGCCGACCTGAATAAGACCAAGAATTACAAGCTGACCGAAAAGCGACCAGTAGTTGTGGGTGTCAACCTTTACAAGTCCCGTAACGCACACCGCCGAGGTTGCGGTAAAGTAAGAGGTCATAAACGGAGTAGCCTGACCGCTCCGTGAGGAAATCGGCAGGCACAAAAGCACCGTTCCCAGAAGAATTATTATCAGAAATCCCAGAAGAATTATTTTCATAGGCGACAGACGTTTAAACGAACTCCTCGCCGATTTAAAAACACTCTTTATGTCAACCGCCCCCAAATTACGAAACGAATCAAGCAGATTATCTTAACATACTTTAATGTACATAATATAGTATCAAATTTAGTGCAGAAAATCAATAATTTTCAAAATAAAACAATTACATTATAAAATATGGCGTTGATATACCATATAAATTAGTGCTATAATATTTATGATAATTTGTTCGGAGGTTATTTTATGACAAAATACAGCAATGACGATTACTTTAATTCAGTTATATCGGCTTTTAAACAACTAAAAGAAACCGACGCTGTCGTACTCGGAGGCTCTCGTTCAACAGGAGTAAACGACAATTCCTCCGACTATGACATTTACGTTTACCTCAACTCGGAGCTTTCAATTGAGGACAAACGCAAAACCGTAATGCCGTTCTGCTGTGAGGGTGAAATCGGCAACCATTACTGGGAGCTTGAGGACAACTGTATTCTCAAAAGCGGCACACCGATTGACATTATCTACCGCAATACGGAAATGTTTTCGCAGTATCTTAATATGGTAGTTGACGAGGGCAAGCCCTTTAACGGCTACACAACCTGTTTCTGGCACAACATAATAAACAGCAAGGTGCTGTTTGACAAGACCGGGGAATTTACTGCACTTCGGAAGAAGTACGACATTCCCTATCCTGATACACTTCGCAAAAACATAATTGAAAACAACCGCAAGCTGTTAAGCGGCAAGCTTCCATCTTATGATATGCAGATTAAAAAGGCGGAAGCAAGGGGCGATTTAGTCAGCGTTCACCACAGAACAACCGAATTTCTGGCAAGCTACTTTGACATAATTTTTGCTCTCAACAAGCTCACTCATCCGGGTGAAAAACGCCTTGTGCCGCTTTGCAAGAGCAGCTGCAAAATCCTGCCCGAAAAATTTGAGGAAAACATAAACGCTCTGCTTGCAAGCGTAACAAAGGGCGGAAGCTATGAAATCGTATGCGATATGGTAAAGGAACTTGACAAGGTGATTGAACAGGAGAAAATGTAATTTATAAGGGCACGTTTTTTCGTGTCCTTTTACTTTTTGCAAACAAATCCGCCTGAATAGTCTATAAAATTTCAGTTTTTTCTAAAAAATTATTGGCTATTATTGAATTTTGTTGTATAATAGATTTTATATACTGTTTGATAAGGGTATGATTCTTTGAAACTTCTGCGCAAAGCCTGCATTTTAGTTATGACTGCCGCCGTTATTTTTTCTTCGGGGTGCAGTCTTGAGTCAAAATACGACTGCGAATTTTTCGCAATGGATACTGTTATGACAATTAACACCTACGGAAGTAAAAGCGAAAGCGCTGTAAAAGCGGCGCAGAATGAAATCAACAGGCTTGACAAATTGCTTTCGGTGCAGAAAGAAAACAGCGAAATTTTCAAGCTTAATCAGTCAAAGAAAATGACAGTTTCGGAAGATACCCTGACCCTTATCACACGCTCAAAGGAAATTTACACGCTCACTGACGGCGCATTTGACATAAGTTGCGAGCCGCTTATACGTGAATGGGGATTTTATTCAGGACTTGAAAACAAGGTTCCGTCGCAAAAGGCGATTGAAACTGCGCTTGAGGGAGTCGGAGCGGAGCATATAAAAATTGAAAACAGCACCGTAACGCTTGATGATAACACCTCACTTGACCTCGGCGGAATTGCCAAAGGCTACGCATCGCACAAAGCGGCTGAAATTCTGAAAGATAACGGCGTTACTTCTGCGCTTATGTCGCTCGGCGGAAACGTAAGAGCCGTCGGCTCAAAGCCTGACGGGGAAAGCTGGAGCGTTGCAATAACAGACCCTGACGACAACTCAAAGAGCATAGGAACACTGAAAATTTCCGACAAAGCCGTTGTGACCTCGGGCGGTTATCAGCGTTATTTTGAGGAAAACGGACAAATCTACCATCATATAATAGATACTAAAACAGGTTATCCCGCTGACAGCGGCTTGAAATCCGTCACCATTGTGTCTGATGACGACGCCCTTGCAGATGCACTTTCAACTGCTCTGTTTGTTATGGGACTTGAAAAGTCGGAAGAGTTTTACAGCGAAAACAGCAGTCTTTTCGGAGCGGTTTTTATTACTGACAAAGGCGAAATTTACGTTACCGACAATCTGAAAGACAGCTTTATGTCAGAGCAAGGCTTTGAGGTGATTTCAGTATGACAAACCGTATATGGATAGTTGTATTTTCGGTTGTTGCTCTGCTTTGCCTTGGAATTTGGCTTTTTATTTCAAATGTTTCTTCACCGTCAAAGGTTGTCGGAATTTACAAGGACGGCAGTCTTGTTGAAAAAATCGACTTGAACAGCGTTACAGACGAACGTGAAATCACGCTTTCGGGCGACTTCGGCGACAACGTAATCCTTGTTTCAAACGGTCGCATTGAAATGAAATCAGCCGATTGTCCCGACAAGATTTGCGTTGAGCACGGCGAGCTGAAAAGCAGTTCATCTCCGATTGTATGCCTGCCGAACAAGGTTGTTATAAAATTTGAAAACAGTACAGACGGTGCAGACGCAAAAGCAGGAGCAGTGGGATGAAAACAAAGAAATTGATTTTAACTGCAATTCTCACCGCCTTTGCACTGGTTGCGTTTGTGATTGAGGGCGCAATACCTCCGCTTACTCCGATTTATGGCGTAAAGCTCGGTCTTGCTAATATTTTTACGCTCTTTGCACTATATGCACTCGGCACACGCTATGCGGCGGCGGTAATGTCGCTGAGAATTGTGCTCGGAAGCATATTCACCGGACAGCTTGTGTCGTTTATCTACAGCCTTTCGGGCGGATTGCTTTCGTTCTTGCTGATGATACTGCTGAAACGCTTTTTTCCGCTTAAGCAGCTGTGGGTGTTAAGCGTTTTATGCGCCGTAATGCACAACGTAGGTCAGCTTGCGGCGGCTGTTTTTATGACGCAGACGTTGGCAATTGCGTACTACCTGCCTGTGCTGATTTTGTCGGGAATCATCGCAGGAGCGTTCACAGGCTTGTGCGCCCAGCTTGTGCTTATGAGAATAGCAAAAATACAATATAAGAATTAGAAGAACACTGACGTACGGACACTCACGCCGTGTCCGTACGATAGTAAAGGAAATATTTTGAAACAACACGTACTATTACAAATTCGGAGCGGAGCGACCGTTAATTCCGCATTCCGCATTCCGAATTCCGCATTATAATTATTAATTACTTGGAGGATAGGGATATGAAACTAAGCGGTATCAGAGTTCCGCACCGAAAGCACACTGCGGAAAGCGTACCCCAAAAGCTCCCTCTGCCCGAAACGGTGGTAATTCCGATGTCAATGCATATCGGCAAGCCTGCCGTACCGACTGTTAAGGTCGGGGAGCTTGTAAAAGTCGGTCAGCTTATCGGCTCGTCCGACGGATTCATCAGCGCACCCGTACACTCGAGCGTGTCGGGCAAGGTAAAAAAGCTTGACGAAATCACAATGTCGGGCGGAATGAAAACAAAAGCCGTTGTAATTGAAACCGACGGCGAACAGGAAATCTGCGAAAGCGTAAAGCCGCCTGTTGTTACAGACTTTCAAAGCTTTGTAAACGCAGTAAAGGAAAGCGGAGTTGTCGGTCTCGGCGGTGCAGGTTTTCCGACCTTTGTAAAGCTCGGCGTAAAGGATTTGTCGGCTGTTGAAACTATCGTTATCAACTCGGCAGAGTGCGAGCCGTACATAACCTCGGACACAAGGACAATGCTCGACAAGGCTGACTACATTTCAAAAGGCATTGATTTGCTCCACAAGTACCTCGGCAAAAAACGCATTATAATAGGTATAGAAAACAACAAAAAGCCCTGCATTGAAAAGATGACCGAGCTTGCAAATTCAAAAGAAAATGTTGAAGTAAAGGTGCTACCCTCAATTTATCCGCAGGGCGGTGAAAAGGTGCTTGTCTACAACACAACAGGCAGAATGATTCCAAAGGGCGGACTTCCGCTTGACGTGGGCGCAATCGTAATCAACTGCACCACGCTTGCAACGATTGCCGAATACATTGAAACAGGTATGCCGCTTGTTGAAAAGTGCATTACCGTTGACGGCTCGGCTGTGAAAGAGCCGAAAAACGTAATCGCACCAATCGGCACTCCACTTGAAAAGCTGTTTGAGTTCTGCGGCGGATTTAAGAGCGAGCCTAAAAAGGTGCTCTACGGCGGTCCGATGATGGGAATTGCTGTTTCTTCGCTCGACGTTCCCGTGCTTAAAATGACGAACGCCGCAATTGCGCTTGACGAAAAGGAGGCTCGTCCTCCCAAGACAACCGCCTGCATAAACTGCGGCGAGTGCGTAAATCATTGTCCGTTAAGGCTTGACCCGAGAGCAATTGCAAAGGCTTACAAGCTCGACCAATGTGACGAGCTGAAAAAGCTGTGCGCCGACTTGTGTATGGAATGCGGCTGTTGTGCGTACGTCTGCCCAGCAAAAAGGCACATTGTTCAGACCAACAAGCTTGCAAAGGCAAAGCTTAACAAATACTTGAGAGAACAAAAGGAGGACAAAAAATGAATAAGCTGATTTCCTCCGTTTCACCGCACATAAATTCACCGAGGACTACGCAGAAAATTATGCTTGACGTGCTTATCGCTCTGCTCCCCGCAGGCGTTGCCTCGGTTATAATCTTCGGGTGGCGTTCACTGCTCATTATCGGCGTTTGCGTGGCAGTGTGCATTTTGTCCGAATGGATTTTTGAAAAAATCTGCAAAAAGGAAAACACAATTTTTGACCTTTCGGCTGTTGTAACGGGTGTTCTGCTCGCTTACAATCTGCCTGTTTCAATTCCGCTGTGGCAGGCGGCTTTCGGAAGTATGTTTGCAATTGTAATTGTAAAACAGCTTTTCGGTGGAATCGGTCAGAACTTCGCAAACCCTGCAATCACCGCAAGAATCGTGATGATGACTGCGTTTTCGGGCGCTATGACAACGTGGACTTTCCCGGACGCATCATCAAGCGCAACTCCTCTTGCACTGATGTTCAAGGGCGATGTTGACTCTCTGCCATCATACCTCGATATGCTGTTCGGAGTGCGTGGCGGCTGTCTGGGTGAAACCTGCACAATCGCCCTGCTTGCAGGCGGAATTTACCTGATTGCAAGAAAGGTAATCACTTGGCACACTCCCGTTGCATTCATCGGCACTGTGCTTGTAATGTCGCTGATTTTCGACAAAGCTCCGCTCTATCAGCTTATGTCGGGCGGTCTTATCATCGGCGCATTCTTTATGGCTACCGACTACGCAACAACCCCCTGCACAAAGTGGGGCAAGATAGTTTTCGGAGTAGGCTGTGGTCTTATCACAATACTAATCCGTTTCTGGGGCGCATCTCCCGAGGGCGTTTCTTACTCTATTCTGTTAATGAACATCTTTACGCCCTACATTTCAAGGCTTACACGCTCAAAGCCTCTTGTCGGAGGTAGCAAAAAATGAAAAAGAGTTTTAATGAAATAATTAAGCCTGTTCTTGTGCTCGTCTGCATATGCCTTGTTGTTACGGCTCTGCTTGCATACATCAACTCGGTAACCTCGCCGATTATCGCAAAGGCGGAGCAGGAAAAGACCGAGCAGGCTATGTCGGAGGTGCTTGCCGAAGCAGACGGTTTTAATCCTCTCGAAATTGAAAACCTCCCCGAAAGAGTAACCGAGGTTTACAGTGCAAAAAACGGCTCAGGTTACGTCTTTATGCTGACGACAAAGGGCTACGGCGGAGATATGAAGCTTATCTGCGGAATGAAATCGGACGGCACAATTGAGCAGTGCAAAACGCTTTCACACTCCGAAACAAGCGGTCTTGGCTCAAAAACAGCCGAGGACCCCTACAGAAATCAGTACTGCGGTAAAAGTGACGATACGTTAAGCGAGGTTGACGCAATAACAGGTGCGACAATTTCTTCAACCGCATACAAAAACGCAATTGAGGACGCTTTCAAGGCGTATGATATGGTAAAGGAGGCAGGAAAATGAACAAAAGACAGAATCTTCTGAAGGGTATCATCAAGGAAAACCCTGTTCTTGTGCTTGTGCTCGGAACCTGCCCCACGCTTGCGGTTACGACCAACGTAATGAGTGCGCTCGGAATGGGTGCGGCGGCTACGGTTGTTCTGCTCTGTTCAAACATCGTAATCTCCGCACTGCGCAAAGTAATCCCCGACAAGGTGCGTATTCCCTGCTACATAGTGCTTATCGCAGGCTTTGTAACAATGGTGCAGATGCTCGTAAAAGCGTTTGCTCCTGCGCTTGACGAGGCACTCGGAATTTACCTTCCGCTGATTGTAGTAAACTGCATAATCCTAGGCAGAGCCGAAATGTTCGCTAACAAAAACAAGGTAATCGACTCGGCAATTGACGCTGTAGGAATGGGCGCAGGCTTTACGCTTGCGTTGCTGTTGATGGCTACAATCCGTGAGGTACTCGGCAACGGCACGTGGCTCGGAATTGAAATTCCGATTCTCGCCGACAACAACATTTCAATTATGACAATGGCACCGGGCGGATTCCTTGTATTCGGTATTTTAATAGCAATTGTAAATAAAATCTCAGGCGGTAAAAACGCCAAAAAGAGCTTTGGCTGTGCAGGCTGTCCGTCAGCAGAGGTTTGCAACAAAGCCGCCTGCGGTGAAAAGGAGGAAGCAAAATGACAAAATTCATTATAATTATGCTCTCCGCCGTTTTCATCAACAACTATGTGCTGTCACGCTTTTTGGGAATATGTCCGTTTCTCGGCGTTTCCAAAAAGCTGAATCAGGCAACGGGAATGAGCCTTGCGGTAATCTTCGTAATGCTCATTGCAACGGCTGTCACGTGGCCGATACAGACGTATCTGCTTGACCCGAACAACCTCGGCTATCTTCAGACGATTGTCTTTATACTCGTAATTGCCTCACTCGTTCAGCTTGTTGAAATTGTGCTTAAAAAGTACATTCCCTCGCTCCACAAGTCGCTGGGCGTGTATCTTCCGCTGATTACGACAAACTGCGCCGTACTCGGCGTTACAATTCTCAACATTGACGAGGGCTACACATTTGCAGAAGCAATGGTAAATTCGCTCGGAAGCGGACTTGGATTCTTCCTTGCAATGGTAATGTTCTCGGGCGTTCGCTCAAAGCTTGAGGGTGCCGACATTCCAAAGGCGTTTCAGGGACTTCCCATAACGCTTGTAGCGGCTTCGATAACCTCGCTGTCCTTCCTCGGCTTTTCAGGCGTTGTCGAAAACCTGTTTACATAACGGAGGTGCGCTATGAATGATATTTTAACTGCGGTTATACCCGTTGTGATTATCGGCGCAATCTGCGCTGTGGTGCTTGCAGTCGCATCAAAAATTATGGCTGTAAAAGAAAATGAAAAAATCCCCCAAATCCGTGAGTGCCTGCCGGGCGCAAACTGCGGAGCCTGCGGCTTTGCAGGCTGTGACGGCTATGCAAAGGCACTTGCCGAAAACGAGGTTACGGCTACCAACCTCTGCGTTCCGGGCGGTGATTCGGTTTCAAGGAAATTAAGCGAAATTCTCGGCGTTGAGTTTGAGGACGTTGTTGAACAGGTTGCCGTTGTGCACTGTGCAGGCGACTGCACTTACACGCAGGATAAGGTAGAATATGACGGAATTGAAAGCTGTGCCGCCGCAAAGCTGATTTTCGGCTCAAAGGGCGAATGTCCCTACGGCTGTATGGGACTCGGCGACTGTGCAAAGGTGTGCCCGAACGACGCAATCTGCATAAACAACGGCATTGCGCATATTGATTCAAGGCGGTGCGTTGGCTGTGGTCTTTGTGTTAAAGCCTGCCCTAACCACCTCATTTCGCTTATGGCTGACGTTGAAAGAGTTGTCGTGACGTGCAGTAACAAGGACAAGGGCGGTATCACCCGCAAGGCTTGCAAAAACGGCTGTATCGGCTGTAAGAAGTGCGAAAAGGTCTGCTCGACAGGTGCGATTAAGGTTCAAGATAACCTCGCCGTAATAGATTACTCAAAATGCCCCGAGTGCGAGGATTTCGGCATTTGCGCAAGAGAATGCACAACAGGGTGCATAAGGATTTCAAATTTTACAAATGCAACGAAAATAATTGACAATTAACAATGTACAATTAACAAATTAAGACGGTAAATGAAATTGCAATAAAAAGCAGTTTCATTTACCGTTTTTTAATGTAACGGTGTATTCTGAACGTATAAATTGTAATGTAATTTATACATAGGGACGTCCGGTATGCCGTCCCTTACGGAAAGGTTTATTTTCCTCTATAACTACGGTTTAATCAATACAACTTGATTGCCACTGCGGACACGGCACGCCGTGTCCCTACGGCTATAGAGGAAAATATCAATTGAAAAAGGGACACCGCTTAATGCGATGTCCCGAATTTTATAATTTAGTCAAAGCTTACTTCGTCCTCGACGTAGCCTTTTTTCTTCATCTTCTTAATAACAATCTTTGCTATAAATCCGCTGATGAATACCAGTCCCGAAACTACCCAGCCTGCGGCAACCTGTGCCCAGATAGGATAATCGGGGTTGTATGTTCCGCCCTGGAACACAAACAGCGTAACCATATTCCAGATAAAGAGTCCTGCAAGCAGAATGGGTGCAACTACCTTGATTGACGCTGCAAACCACCAATACGGCACCTTGAACTTATTGGTGTTGCGGTTGACTTCATCAATCACACTGCGCAGATTGAAGCACCAGCCGATTGCAACACACTCAAGAATACCGATAACAATAAGGTTAATCTGATTTGTCCATGCGTCAACGATGTCAAGCCATGCAAGACCTGCCTGTGTAACAAAGAGAATTGAAATGACACCGCAGATACCGCAGACTGCGATTGTAACCGTCTTTGGGTTGAGGTGGAATTTGTCGGCAACAGAAGCCGAGATACCCTCAACAATTGAGAATGCAGAGTCAATTGCAAGAGTGATGAGCATAAGGTAGAATATCGCTCCGAAGATTGCGTTCACCCAGCCGATACCGGTAAGGTTTACGATAGCCTGCGGATAAACGATAAATGCAGTGGAAATACCGCTTGCAGTAATCTTGTCAAGCATACCTGTACCGCCCATTGTAGTGAACATTACGATACCCGAAAGTACGCTTACAGCCATATCCGAGAATGCAATAATTGTACAGTCAACAGCCACGTTTGCATCATCGGGTAGGTATGAACCGTAGGCAAACATAATAGCCATCATAATTGAAAGGCTGTAGAATACCTGACCGATTGCGTCAACCCAGAGAGTTGCGTCGGAGAGTGCCGAAACGTCCGGAATGAAGAACATCTTTAGTCCTTCCATTGCGCCGTCCATAGTCATACCCTTGACAGCCATAATAAGAAGAAGTACAACGGGAGCAAATACGGTGAACTTTACAACCTTGCTTACCGAGCTTGCGCCGTTTCTGATGCAGAAAAAGATAAGTCCCCACGCAACAAACAGGCACACAAGCACCTCGCCGGGGATTGAACTTCCCTCAATAAGTCCCGTTGTCTGCGTAAGATTGAAGAACAGTCCCGACGCCGCTTCGGAGTTGCCTGTCATATCGGCAAACTGCCATGAGTTTACAAACATAAGTATAACCCATGCAAATACTACCGAATAGTAGCAAACGATTACGAATGCGTTTGAAGTTGCCGCCCAGCCGATAGGCTCAAAGCGTTTTTTGATTCCTCGCATTGACTCGATTGCGCCCTTGCGGAACTTACGGGAGATTGAAACCTCCATCATAAGCAGGGGGATACCCATAACAAGCATTGCAAGCAGATAAACAAGCAGGAATGTTCCGCCGCCGTGTTTAGCCGCCAGTCCGGGAAATCTCCACGCATTGCCAAGACCTACCGCAGAGCCGACTGCGGCAAGAATAAAGGTAAAACGGGAGTTCCACATACCTCTTTTTTCCATAATTTTTCCTCATTTCTTAAAAATTTATTTAAAATTAGAAAATCAATTTTATTATAATATATTAATGAAATAATTGCAAGCAATTATTAATAATTTAATGTGAAATGCATAATGCGTAATTCGGAATTGCGGTCGAGTGGATAGGTTGCAATAATTCAAAAGTAGCGTTCCCGAATTAATTTATATGTTTTAACCTCAATGTAGGGAACGGTCTTGACCGTTCCGATTACCTATAGGTTAGCTGTAGCCTTGCGGAACAGTCAAGACTGTTCCCTACACTTTAAAAATAAACGTTATCAATATATCAAAACTTGTTTAGCAAACATTTCTGAACAACACGCACTATTACAAATTCGGAGCGTAGCTACCATTAATTACGCATTCCGAATTATATTTATATATATCTTCCGTTATTGTTCCTGCGAAATTCCGTCGGCGTTTGCCCCCTTAGCTTTTTAAATACCTTCGAAAAATACATCTGGTCTGTAAAGCCTACCGAATAGGCAACGTCCTTTATCGAGATGTTCTCGTCAATCAGCAGAACCTCTGCCTTTGAAATGCGGCAGTTGTTTATGTAGTCAATCACAGACATTCCCGTTTCCTCTTTGAACAGACGGTAAAGGTAGGTTCTGTCAATCTTGATGTGATTTGCAACCGACTGCACATTAAACTCGGGGTTTCTGTAATTCTTTTCAATATAGTTGCGGGCAAGAATAGCGTAGCTTGCATTTTCTCTGTTCTTACAAGGGAAATACTCTACATAATATGAGAGCAGAATAATGAGCTTTCCACCTGCCCTGCACTGTGCATAGGTTGCGTCGGTTCCGCAGTCCTCAATATTGAACAAACATTCAAAATTTTTAACCGGTATCTTTTCAACTACAGGATGTTTTTTGCTGAAAGAGGTCTGACTTACAAGCCACGCCGCCTCAAGCCCCCGAAACTCTACCCATCTGTATTCCCACGGAAAATCGCTGTCGGCTTCAAGGCACACGTTTGAAAACGGGAACGTCAGAAACGACTGCCCTGCGCTTACAAAAAATCCGATTCCGTCAATTGTAACCATTCCCCTGCCGCTTGTTATATAGTACAGAATGTAGGTATCACGGATAATCTGGCGCTGTTCATTTTCAAGATTGCTGCCTCGTTTTCCGTTTGCAAGACAAACGCAATTTATAGCATTATAGTCCAAATTTGTCCTCATAAATCCTCCATACAACAAATGTCCATAATAATCAAACAATTTTACATAGATTAAAAGCGATTTAATGTATATACTTATATTAATATACAACATTATTACAGTTTTTTCAACATTTTTTCAGGGGGAACTTTGTATGAATTACAAATACGAAATAATAAATTATGACAAAAACCTTCCCGCAAAAATAATGTACCTTGATTTATCGTCAGAAACCCACAAAACAGAACTGCACTGGCACCGTGAACCCGAGATAATCTACATTGTATCGGGACAGGCTGAATGTCCCCAGAACGGCGAAACTCGGATTGTTGAAGAGGGCGACTTCATTTTCTTCAACAGTGAGGACGTGCATCTCGTTCGCCCGGTAACAGGTTCAAGGGTAAAGCTTGTTTGTGTACAGCTCTCGTTTGAGTATATGCGTATGTTCTGCAAACCGATTGACAGCGTTATTTTTGATGTGAACAACAGACCAGAGGCAAAACCCGCAATTATTGATGTTCTACAAAAAATTGCCGCTGTTGATGTAGAAAATGACGACTATGCTTCACTGCTCCACATATCATATGTAAATAAAATTTACTACGTATTGATGAAATATTGCATTTGTTTCAGACGAGCTTCCAACTCGGTAATTATCCCGAAGCGTGACTTCTCATACGCAAAAACTGCAATTGCTTACATTAACGAAAACTTCAAGCGTGAAATTCCGCTTGACGAAATCTCCTCGGTGGTAAATCTTTCACCGTCATATTTTTCAAAGTACTTCAAGAATGTTACTCAGGTTAGTTTTTCGGAGTATCTTGCTAATCTCCGTCTTGAAAACGCAATTCAGGATATGCTTACAAAGAACTCCACAGTTTCTGCCGCCGCTATTGAAAACGGCTTTGCAAATGTAAAATCATTTATTACACAGTGCAAAAAGGTTTATGACTGCACGCCTGCACAGTACAAGAAAAAGCTTTTGAACAGATAATAGCTTCCATGATAATTTTTTCTTATTTATCCCCTCGTTGAAAACGGACGTGTCCCCCTTGATACGTCCGTTTTCACTTTGTCATCCGACAGCAAACAAGGAAGTGTTAATTGTCCGTTATGGGGAACGGAAATTTATTGGTATATGAATGAGGAATACTATGAATACGATTGAGTTTACTGACAGCATTTTTGAGTATCTTTCGGGAATACTGATTGTGTTTCTTTTTACAAAAAAACTTTTTAATCTTAAAAGCGCAAAGCTTTATTTTGCTGTTTCGGGGACAGTTTTGCTCCTGATGATTGTCTCGTTTTTGTTTCTTGAGGGAGAACTCCAGAACGGTATTGTAGTCAACCTTGAATTCTGGGGACTTATGCTGACGCCGTTTCTGCTTAAGGGACCGAAAAAATTTTACATATTCAGTACGGCAATTACATTAAGCTCCGTAATTATGTTTGTTGCATTTTACCTCGTATTGGTTTTGTCATTTTTCGGGCAAAACATAACTCACAGCATCTTCTTAGAGTTTACGGGAATGATAACCTCGCTGATTGTGAGCATTATTTTCTTTGTTTTATGTACGGTTCTGAAAAATCAGACAAAGTTTTTCGTTGAAAATATTTCAAAGCCTATTGTACTGCTGTTCAATCTTTTTCTTATAATCGGCGGTAATTTCAGCTACATAGTATCTCTGCTTGATTCAGGCTTAAGATATGCATTTGCAGTAAAGCTTCTTGCAATGCTTATCCCGCTGATTTTTACAATAGCGTTCCCTGTTCTTATTTACAATCAGGTAAAGAAGAATCTGTACAGATATGAAACGGGAATTTTTGAACAACAGCTTAATATTCAGAGGGAATACGGCAAAACGATTGCGCAGTCAAGCGCACAGCTAAGACGTTTCAGACACGATTACAACAACCTTTCGCTGTGGATAAAGCCCTTGCTTGAACAGGGAAAGTCACAGCAGGCATTGGAGCTTGTTAAAAAAAGCGACAGAGAAATTATCAGCTCGTACAGTATTCTCTACAATACCGGCAGTGACACCGCAGACGCAATACTTTCCGAACGGCAGAAAGAGCTTAAAACGGGAGTTAAAATAAATTTTTCGGGAAACCTTTCAAAGCTTCCCGAAGATAATTTTGACATATGCGTGCTTTTAAACAATACGATTGATATTGCGCTTTTTGGTTTGCAAAGCATAACGTCTGACGGAGAAAAGTTGATTGAAATTTCGGCAATGTGCAAGCAGGGCGTTCTGCTTTATAAAATAAGCTTTCCTTGCGAAAACGTAGGATTTTTTGAAGATTTACAAAGCAGTAAAGATGATATGCTTAAAATGAACATTCTGCGAAAGCTAACGGAGAAAAACGACGGAAAGATGGATACTCATATTGAAAATCAAGTCGCCTCAATCACCGTAAGATATATTTTTTAGGCAGAGTGCAATTTCATTTCAAACAAAACAGGTCGGGACACCGTTTTACGATGTTCCGACCTTTATACTTCAATAAACAAAAACTATTCTGCTGAATTTTGTGCGTTTACTGCATTGGTGAATAAATCTTCATAAATAAATTCTGCAAACTTCTTACGCTGTGCTTCCATATCGGAAATTCTGATTGCCGAGCCTGCCGGCGTGTTGTCGTCATAATACCAGAGTCCTTCCTCGGGAACATAGTACTGCTCAACATCATACTGCAAGTAAGTCATCGCACGTGTAACAAGTGCGGTGATTTCGTCCTTTTTGAGGTTCGTTGTAACAAGCGGACCTATGGAGCTTACGATTGAAACAATCTGACCTATGTCAGCCTCTTTCATACTGTCAAAAATAGTTTCAAGAAGCTTTCTCTGTCTTGAAGTTCTGTCCCAATCGTCGCCGTCAATTCCGATTTCGTTGCCGTCCTCGCCCTTTGAAAGACCTCTGTTGCGGGCATACCACAATGCTTCCTGACCGTTAAGGTGAACAATCCCCGGAGCGTCGGTGATTGTTTTAGGAGATTCAACCTGACCGTTTTTGTACATCTGGTAGTTGATATAGTCGATTTCGTCCTGCGAAAGCTCTATGTCAACACCGCCGAGAGTTTCAATAATTTTCTTAAAGCTGTCAAAGTCAACGACTGCATATCGGTCAACCTTTATTCCGAAGTTAGCCTCAATCGTCTGAATTGAAAGCTTTGCACCTCCGAGAGTGTAGGAAGAATTGATTTTATCGTAATCGTGACCGGGAATGTACACATAAGTATCACGCTGGAACGAAGTAAGCTTAAGCTTTTTGTGGCGATTATCAATCGACATCATAATCATTGTGTCACTTCTGCCGTTTTCGTCTGCGTCGTGATTATCCTCACCAAAAAGCATCACGTTAAGCACCTTTGAGTCCTGCAAAAGCTCACCGTCCTCAACTGTAAAGCCCGAAACATCACCCGAATTATTGTCCGAAGTTGTCGGAGAAGTTGAAGCGGGGTCGTCCTTGATTTCCTTATAGTTAAGCGAATTGAGCAAGCTGTAAACATAAATCATACCGCTTCCGCCGATAAGGAAAATAATGGAAAAAAATATGCATAAAATGCGCTTTACTCTGCCTTTTTTATTATAAACCTTCCTGATTTGTGAGTTAGAACTTATGTCAACAAGATTATTTTTTTTATCGTTATTTGCCATACTGTTCCTCCGTTAAGGTGGCGTCGTTTGAATACGGCACACAGCCGATGGTTGCGACAAGGTTGATATTCGAATAAACAATAATATCTTAATTATTATACCACTATAATTCGAATAAATAATTCTTTTTTCGAACTATATTTTATAGCAAAGCTTAATTTTATGCAGAATTTTATCAATTTATAAACAAATTTAGTCCTGTTCATCAATCGAAAGATAGAACGATGGCAGAAATTCACGCTCAAAAACCTCACACTCGGGCATATTCATTGCGTGTATTGCGTTTTCGGTTGACTCCTTCGCCTTAGCAAATTCGTCGTTGCCCATTCTCATTTCGTCAATGCACTTTATCAGCGCAGAAAACTTATCCGCTGCCTTGACAAACGGCTTGAGCTCGCTGTCATTTTTGCCGTTCTGCTTGATTATTTCCTCAAAATCCTCTTTAAAATCATCGGGGAGCATTGAAACAAGTCTGTCAGCCGCTGTGTTTTCAATCTCCTTGTACGCCTTCTTTATTTCGGGATTGAAATACTTTACGGGGGTGGGCATATCGCCTGTGATAATCTCGGTTGAATCGTGGAACAATGCAAGCAGAGCCGCCCTTTCGGGGTTGTAGCTGTTGCCGTATCGCTTGTTGCTTATCAGGACAAGGCAGTGGGCAATCATCGCAACCATAAGGCTGTGCTCGCATAAATTCTCGTATTTCGTGTTATTCATCAGTCCCCAGCGGTTGATGTACTTCATTCTCGACAGCATAGCATAAAAATGTGACTGTTTCATAATAATAATCTCCTGTTTTTTTACAAAAATTAGTGCAAAATCAATTTTGATATGGTATAATATATTGATTAATATATAGCTATTATACTATTTTTAAAATAAAAGTCAAAGATTGAAGAAATTTATCGGAGAAACTAAATGACGCATACACTTAAATCCCCGACGCTTAAAAATCGGCACTATGCCCTGCTCGCATTCGGGCTTGCGCTTTTAGCCGCCTCAATACTATTTATTCCGTTTATCGCTTTTAACGGCGGAGTTTTCTACTACTACGGCGACTTTAACGTTCAGGAAATCCCGTTTTATCAGCTCTGTCACGACGCTGTAAGAAACGGAGAGTTTGGCTGGAATCACACAACCGACCTCGGCTCGGACTTTTTGTCAAGCTACAGCTTTTATCTTCTCGGCAGTCCGTTTTTCTGGCTGACAATTCCGTTTCCCAACGAATTTGTGCCGTATCTTATTGGTCCTCTGCTTATTCTGAAATTTGCCTGCGCATCTCTTGCGGCATATTTATATCTAAAAAGATACGTTTCAAACAAAAGCTACGCCGTTCTGGGCGGACTTCTGTACGCACTTTCGGGATTTTCAATCTACAACGTGTTCTTTTTCCACTTTCACGAGCCAATGATAATGTTTCCGCTGCTGCTTGCGGCGCTGGATTCATTCATATACGACAAAAAGCGTGTTGTGTTTGCAATTGCAGTGTTTGCAGCCTGCGTTGTGAACTACTACTTCTTTGTCGGACAGGTTTTGTTCGTTGTGTACCCAAGATCGGAAGAGCGTCGTGTAGGGAAAGAGTGTAGATCTCGGTGGT
>CAMKNF010000016.1 GCA_946414115.1 uncultured Ruminococcus sp.
GAACGGACCGCTTTCTTTATATCTGCTTCTGTTTTTATGGAAAAAGCCTTTATCATGTGAAAAATCACTCTACGAGTTTGCAAAGAAAATCGACCTCGGAAATTATCTTATTTTAAGCAAGGGTGAAAGAAACAACGGCGGCGCTGACCGTCCGTCAATTCTTTCCGATGCATTTGAGGCTTTAATTGCAGCTATTTACATTGACGGAGGTATTGCACCTGCCTCAAAGCACATTCTCAATTTCGTAATACCTGCAATTAAGAATTCAAAGAAAAAGAAGATTAATGATTACAAAACTACCTTGCAGGAGATTATTCAGAAAAATCCCGGTGAAAAGCTCGAGTATGTTCTTGTAAAGGAAAGCGGTCCCGACCATAACAAGCACTTTGTCGTTGAGGTTCATCTTAACAGTAACGTTATCGGAAAGGGCGGCGGCAGAAGTAAAAAAGAAGCCGAACAGCAGGCGGCTAGAGAGGCTTTGGAGCTGATGGGATATTAAACACAGCAATATTTCAATCTTCATTCCGCACAACGGTTGTCCGCATCAGTGCAGCTTTTGCAATCAAAAAAATATCACAGGGCAGTCTTGCCAGCCTACGGGAGAAGATGTAAAAAGAACTCTTGAAAAAGCGGTAAGTGATTTAGGCGATAAAGCAGAAAACGCCGAGATTGCTTTTTTCGGCGGCAGCTTTACGGCTATTGACAGAGATTATATGCTAACCCTGCTTGAAGCCGCAAAGCCGTTTACAAATATATTTTCGGGAATAAGAATTTCCACTCGTCCCGATTATATTGACAATGAGGTTCTTGACATACTTAAAAAATACAACGTAACTTCAATTGAGCTTGGTGCACAGTCGATGGATGATTATGTGCTTAAAGCTAACAACAGGGGACACAGCAGTTCCGATGTTATAAGAGCGTCAAAGCTTATAAAGAAATATAATTTCTCTCTCGGATTACAGATGATGACAGGATTATATTCTTCAACATATGATAAGGATATTTATACAGCACATAAGTTTATTGAGCTAAGTCCCGATACGGTACGGATTTACCCGACAGTCATTATGAAAGAAACAGAGCTTGCAAATCTTTATTTATCGGGAAAGTTTGCACCATACACGATTGAAGAGTCTGTAGATTTATGTTCAAGACTTATTATTATGTTTGAAAAAGCTGACATAAATATTATTCGGCTCGGACTTCACTATTCCGACAGTTTAGTCAAAAACAGCCTTGGCAACAATTATCATCCTGCATTTAAAGAGCTATGCGAAAACAGAATATTTTATAATTCCTTTATCGAAAAAACAAGCATGATTGACAAAGCAAAGAATTTTACCGTTTATATAAATGAAAAATCGCTTTCAAAGTTTTACGGTCAGAATAAATCTAATTTGAAAAGCTTTTCAGAAATGGGTTACACCTTTGAAACAAGATTTGACAACACACTCGGAAAATATGATTTATACATAAAATAGGGGTATTTTAATGCGTTTAAAATCATTGGAAGTACAGGGATTCAAGACGTTTCCCGATAAAACTAAATTATCCTTTGAACAGGGAATTACCTCTGTAGTTGGTCCCAACGGTTCGGGAAAAAGTAACATTAGCGACGCAATACGCTGGGTTCTCGGTGAGCAGTCGCCAAAAAGCCTGCGCTGTTCCAAGATGGAGGACGTTGTATTCAACGGTACCGATAAACGCAAAAGACAGGGTTACGCCGAGGTTACGCTGAATATAGACAACTCCGACAGATTCCTTGATTTCAACGGCGATGATATTGCAGTAACAAGACGTTACTACAGAAGCGGCGAGAGCGAATATCTGATTAATAAAGCGGCTGTAAGGCTTAAAGATATTAACGAGCTGTTTATGGATACCGGTTTAGGTCGTGACGGATATTCAATGATTGGACAGGGTAAAATTGACAGTATCGTATCATCTAAAAGTGAAGAACGCCGTGAAATTTTTGAAGAAGCCGCAGGAATTTCACGCTACAGATACAGAAAAATTGAAGCTGAACGAAAGCTGAAAAGCACCGAGGACAACCTGTTAAGACTTCGTGACATAGTAACAGAGCTTGAAGAACGTGTTGAGCCTCTGCGTAAGCAGTCCGAAAAGGCACAGCAGTTTCTGACATACTCGGAAGAAAAAAGAGGACTTGAAATTGCCCTTTGGCTGCTAACATTGGATAAATCACAGGACAGCCTTAAACATCAGGACGAGAAAATCTCAATTGCAAGGGCGCAATATGAAGAAGCAGAACAGACTCTCCAAGATATTCAGACAGAAACCGAAGAAATCTACTCTAAAAACGGTTTGTTGTCTGCTCAAATTGAAAATATAAGAAGTGAAATTTCGCAAAAGGAGTCTGAAATTTCACAAAAGAAGTCGCTTATTTCTGTTGCAGAGAACGATATTCTCCACAGCAATGAGAACATTGACAGAATAAACAACGAGATTCTTCAGACAGAACAAAGCGCAGACAGCCTTGAAAAAACTATTTCGGAAAAGCAGGAAAGAATTGCCGTACTTGACTCTGAAATTATTGAAAAGCAGAAGAAATACAGTGAAATCTCTGAAAAACTAAATATAATCAACCTTGATTCAAGTAAGAGCGGCGACCTTTTGCAGGAGGTAACAGCAGAGCTTTCTGTGCTTACATCGCAGTCGGCTGACGCAAGGGTAATTGATATGACTTCCGAAAGTACAATTGCCGAGCTTACTGCAAGAATCAACGCTCTTGAAAATTCAAAATCTGAAAAGACTTCGCAGACAGCGGAGCTTGAAGAAATTTTCAAAGCATATATCGAAGATTTAGCTGAAACGAATGATGAAATTAATTCGCTGAAAAATTCGATTGACGGGTTAGAGCTTAAATTATCATCAAAAGAAAAGAAGAGGAATGAATATAAGTCCGAGAGCGAAAAGCTTTCGCTTGACGTAAAAGAGCATCTGCGTAAAATTTCTTTTCTTGAAAATCTCGAACGTAACCTTGAAGGATTTTCAAAGAGTGTAAAGGTTGTAGTAAACGCTACCAAAAACGGTAAGCTTCACGGTATTTGCGGACCTGTTTCAAGAGTAATTTCTGTACCTTCAAAGTACGGTGTGGCTATAGAAACAGCACTCGGTGGTGCAATGCAAAACATTGTTGTTAATACCGATGAGGACGCAAAACAGGCCATACGTTATCTAAAATCAACCGACGGCGGCAGAGCTACCTTTTTGCCTCTCAATACTATAAAAAGCCGTGAGCTTCGTGAAAACGGTCTTGATGATTGTTACGGCTTTGTTGGAGTTGCAAGCGAGCTTTGTTCTTGTGAAGAAAAATATAATAATATTCTCGGCTCATTGCTTGGTAAAATTGTAATTGCCGAGGATTTAAACAGTGCAACTTCAATTGCCAAAAAATACTCTTATCGCTTTAAGGTGGTAACGCTTGACGGTCAGGTGGTAAACGCAGGCGGTTCATTGACGGGTGGTTCGCTTAACAGAAATACCGGACTATTAAGCCGTGCTTCTGAAATTGAACAGCTTAAAAAGCTTACTGATGACTTGCAGAATAAAGCAAAGGCTGCTGAAAATATGTGCGAACAGGTAAGCAGAGAATATTCATCAATTGAAGCCGAATTGCTCGGTACAAGGGCAGATTTGTCAAATAAACAGCAGGAATTTGTACGTTTACAGGCAGAAAAGCGTGCCTGCGAAAGCGAGCTTAATAATGCAAAATCTGTAATTGATAATTCTGATAACGAAATAAAAGACTGCAAAAGCAGAATTGAAAAGCTGAAAGAGAGCGGTGCACAGGCTAAAAAACAGCTTGCCGAGCTTAATTCAAAAATTGCAAAGGCAGAAGAAAAGGTAAACGCTGTAACAGGCAACAGAGCAGAGCTTACTCAAAAGCGAGAAGAGCTTACTACTCTTTTGCAGAATATCCGCCTTGAAATTGTAACGGCACAGAAGGATATTGACGCTTTAAATTCCGAAATCGTTTTTGCACAAAACACAGGCTCTGACCATGAAGATAAGAAAGTAGAGCTGTTAAAACAGATTGAAACTATAAATGATTCTGTTAATGAAACACAAAATCGAATTAAAAGTCTTAATACTGAAATAATAGCTATTGAAAATGAGCAGAAGGCTTTGTATAATAAAATTGAAGAAATCAACACTCAAAAGGATGCACTTGAAAAGCGAAGTGCAGAAATCCGCAGTTTTGAGCGTGACAAAAATGCTGAACGTGAAACCTCGGGAAGAGAGCTTGCACGTCTTGAAGAGCGTAAAATCAATTTACAAAAGCAGTACGATGATATAATCTCAAAGCTCTGGGAAGAATACGAGCTTACAAAACGTGAGGCAGAGGAAAATGCTATCGAGATTGAAGATTCAGCAAAAGCTAACAAAAGATTAAGCGAGCTCAAACAAAAAATCAAAGGACTCGGAAACGTCAACGTTTCTGCAATTGAAGAATTTAAAGAAGTATCCGAGCGTTATGATTTTATGAGCAAGCAGGTAAACGACGTTGAAAAGTCAAAGAAAGAAATTGAACGCCTTATAAACGATTTGACAAAGCAGATGAAAGAGGTGTTTGTTGAAAGCTTTGACCGTATTAACAAAAACTTTACCTATACTTTCAAAGAGCTTTTCGGCGGCGGAACAGCGTCGCTTTCGCTTTCCGACCCCGAAAATATACTCACAAGCGGAATTGATATTCTTGTTCATCCTCCCGGAAAGATCGTTGTTCATCTTGACGCATTGTCGGGTGGTGAAAAAGCTCTTGTTGCAATTGCGCTGTATTTTGCTATAATGAAAGTTAGACCTGCTCCGTTCTGTGTTATGGACGAGATTGAAGCGGCGCTTGACGATGTAAACGTTTACAGATTCGCAAGCTATCTGCGCAGACTTACCGATAACACACAGTTTATTCTTATCACCCACAGACGAGGTACAATGGAAGAAGCTGATGTTCTTTACGGTGTGACAATGCAGGACGAGGGAATTTCAAAGCTGCTTGAACTCCGTTCAACCGAAGTAGCCGAAAAACTCGGAATTGATTCAAAATAAAGGAATGATTATATGGGATTTTTCAGTAAAATAAAAGAAGGCTTAAAGAAAACAAGAAACGCTGTTGTCGGTCAGATTGACTCGATGCTAAAATCCTTTACAAAGATTGACGACGAGCTTTTTGAAGAACTTGAAGAGCTTCTCGTAATGGGCGACGTTGGCGTTCACACAGCCGAGAAAATATGCGATGAATTAAAAAGCAGAGTTAAAAAAGAGGGAATAAAAGATCCCGAAGAAATAAACAGACTTCTTGAAGAAACTGTTTCCGAAATGCTTAAGGGCGGCGAAGAGCTTGACATTTCCACAACTCCCTCAATTATTCTTGTAATAGGAGTTAACGGAGTAGGAAAGACTACAACTATAGGAAAGCTTGCTAACAGCCTTTCAAAGCAGGGTAAAAAGGTTATTCTTGCTGCTGCTGATACATTCCGTGCCGCAGCAATTGAACAGCTTGACATCTGGGCACAGAGAAGCGGCTGTGAAATTATCAAGCAGAACGAGGGCAGCGACCCTGCCGCAGTAGTTTTTGATGCAATTTCAGCAGCCAAGGCAAGAAGTGCTGACGTTATAATCTGCGATACAGCAGGACGTCTGCACAACAAAAAGCATCTTATGGACGAGCTTGCAAAAATCAACCGTGTAATTGACAGAGAGCTTCCCGACGCTGCAAAGGAAAAACTCCTTGTTCTTGACGCAACAACAGGACAAAACGCCGTAAATCAGGCTGAACAGTTCAGACAGGCAACAGGCATTACGGGTATTGTACTTACAAAGCTTGACGGAACCGCAAAGGGTGGAGTTGTGCTTGCAATCAAGGATGGTCTCGGAATCCCCGTTAAATATATCGGCGTAGGCGAACAGATTGACGATTTACAGCCGTTTAATTCAGATGACTTTGCAAAAGCTTTATTTGCTAAAACGGAGTAAATAAATATGAAATTTATTATTGCTACGAATAATCAAAAAAAGCTCAAGGAGATTGAGCGCATTTTAAATCCGCTTGGGATTAATGCAGTTTCTGCAAAAGACGAAGGAATCTTACTTGATGATGTCGAGGAAACAGGAACAACCTTTGCAGAAAATGCTTTATTAAAAGCAGAAGCCGCATTCAAAAAAACAGGTTTGCCGTCTGTTGCAGATGATTCGGGTTTGAGCGTTGACGCTTTAGATGGACGTCCGGGAATATACTCCGCACGTTACGCAGGCGAAAACGCAACCGATTCCGATAAAAACAGCAAGCTTCTTTCAGAGCTAAAAGATGTTCCCGAAAAGGACAGAACGGCTCATTTTACCTGTGCAATCTGCTGTGTTCTCCCAAACGGAGAGAAAATTGAGGTTGAGGGCGTTTGCGAGGGTAGTATTGCATTTGAGCCTCACGGAAACGGCGGCTTCGGCTACGACCCGATTTTCAAATACGGCGATAAAAGCTATGCCGAGCTTTCTTCTGCTGAAAAAGATGCAGTCAGTCACAGGGGACAGGCCTTGAGAAAGCTTAAAGCAGAGCTTGAAAAATATCTTGATAAATAACCGAAAGGATTTAATATATGCTTACAAGTAAACAGAGGGCTTATCTTCGAGGTCTTGCAAATAAGCTTGATACAATTTTAATTTTAGGCAAGGGCGAAATCACCGACAATGTTATCCGTCAGGCAGATACAGCCCTGACAGCACGTGAAATAATAAAAGGTAAGGTGCTTGAAAACAGCTCATATTCTTCAAGAGAAGCGGCTGAAATCCTCGCTGAAAAATGCAGTGCCGATGTGGTTCAGGTTATAGGTTCAAAGTTTGTGCTTTACCGAGAAAATCCCGACGAGCCGGTTATTGTTCTGCCAAAGGCAAAAAATAAATGAGCAGAACAGGAATAATCGGCGGAACATTTAATCCTATACACAACGGTCATATTCTTCTTGCATTATACTGCAAAGAAAAATTAAATCTTGACAGTGTTATTTTTATTCCCACCTACACTCCGCCGCATAAATCGGACAAGGAATTAGTAAGTGAAGTTCACAGGATTAATATGTGCAATATAGCTGTAGAAAGCTATAATGATTTTTCCGTTTCGGACATTGAAATCAAACGAAAGGGCAAAAGCTACACCTACGAAACCCTTACAAGCCTTAAAGAAATCTATCCCGATGATACTCTGTATTTCATAACGGGAGCAGATATGTTTTTAACGCTGGAAAAATGGAAGAATCCCAAAATCATTTTTGAAAAGGCAATAATTGCAGCCGTTCCGAGAAATTCGTCGGATTCTGAAGTTCTGAACAGTCACTATCAGACTATTCTTAAACCTATGGGTGCTAAAGCCTGCATACTTGATGAACCTGTTATGAGTGTTTCTTCAACCTTTATCAGAGAAAATATAGAAAATTATGATTTGATTAAGTCGTTAATTGACAGGAATGTTTATGAATATATAGTAAAAAATAATCTCTACAGGGAGTGAACGAAATTGAGTATCGCCGAATATAAAAAGATTATTAAACCAATGATGAGCGAAAACAGGTATAATCACTGTGTAAACGTTTCAAAGGAGGCTGTTAAGCTTGCAAAGCGTTACGGCGGTGATGAAGAAAAAGCCGCAGTTGCAGGTATTCTTCACGACATAACCAAGGAAATGCCGAAGGAAGAACAGTTGCAAATTATGCTTGACAGTGGTATAATTTTAGACGATATTCAAAAAAACGCGCCTAAGCTGTGGCACGGTATAAGCGGAAGTGTTTATATTAAGAATCATTTTGATATTGATGATGAAGATATTTTAAATGCGATTTGCTATCACACAACAGGCAGAGCCGGTATGTCGCTTCTTGAAAAAATCATTTTTGTTGCGGATTTTACTTCAGAGGAACGTACATACAAGGGCGTTGCAACAATGCGCAAAAAGTCAAGAAAAAGTCTTGAGGACGCAATGCTTTACGGATTTAAATTCACATTTTCCGATTTATCCTCACGTGAGCTTGCAATTCATCCTGATGAGCTTGCGTGTTACAACGAAATTGTTTTAAATAATCCCATGAAAGGAAAGAGTAAATGAATTCTTACGATCAGGCTGTAATGGCGGCAAAGGCTATAAGCAGCAAAAAAGGTTTAGATATACAGGTAATAGAAATCGGCGATATATCCGTTCTTGCTGACTATATGGTAATCGCAACGGGTACAAGCTCAACTCACGTAAAGGCACTTGCTGACGAGGTTGAATATAAGCTTGACGAAGCGGGAATTTCCGTAAGTCACATTGAAGGTTATCGTTCAAACAGCTGGATATTGCTTGACTACGTTGACGTAATTGTAAACGTATTTTCAGATGAAGCAAGAGAGTTTTACGACCTTGACAGACTCTGGCAGGACGGAAAGCCTGTTGACCTTACAGGAATAGTAGATTAAAATTCGGGAGGACTTGAATTGAAATATAATCACAAAACCACAGAACAGAAATGGCAGAAAATATGGGAGGAAAAGGGAGTATTTCACGCAGAGGAAAATTCTGATAAAGAAAAATTCTATGCACTTATAGAGTTTCCTTATCCTTCGGGACAGGGCTTGCACGTAGGTCACCCAAGACCTTACACAGCACTCGACACCGTAGCAAGAAAGCGCAGACTTCAGGGATACAATGTGCTTTATCCTATCGGCTGGGACGCATTCGGACTTCCTACCGAAAACTACGCTATTAAAAACCATATTCACCCCGAGATTGTTACAAAGAATAATATCGCTCGCTTTAAAAAGCAGATTCAGTCACTCGGTATTTCTTTTGACTGGAGCAGAGAAATTAATACAACCGATCCCGATTACTACAAGTGGACGCAGTGGATTTTCATTCAGCTCTTCAAAAAGGGACTTGCCTATAAAAAAGAAATGAACGTAAACTGGTGTACTTCCTGTAAATGTGTTCTTGCTAACGAGGAAGTTGTAAACGGTGTTTGCGAGCGTTGCGGAAGCGAGGTTGTACATAAGGTTAAGTCGCAGTGGATGCTCAAAATCACAGAGTATGCAGACAGACTTATCAATGACCTTGACCTTGTTGATTATCCCGACAGAGTTAAGGCACAGCAGGTAAACTGGATTGGCAGAAGTACGGGTGCAGAGGTTGATTTTACAACAACAACAGGCGACACGCTCACAATCTATACAACAAGAGCCGATACACTCTACGGCGCAACATATATGGTAATTTCACCCGAGCATCCGCTTATTGAAAAGTGGGCGGATAAGCTCGGTAATATGGACGAAATCAGAGCTTATCAGGCTGCTGCGGCACGTAAATCTGATTTTGAAAGAACAGAGGTTGCCAAGGATAAGACAGGCGTAAGACTTGACGGCGTTATGGCTATTAATCCTGTCAACAATAAAGAAATTCCGATTTTCATTTCCGACTACGTTCTTGTTTCTTACGGAACAGGTGCAATTATGGCTGTTCCTGCTCACGATACACGTGACTGGGAATTTGCAAAGAAGTTTGACTTGCCGATTATCGAGGTCGTTAAAGGCGGAAATGTTCAGGAAGAGGCATTCACAGATTGCTCAACCGGTATTCTGGTAAATTCGGGTATGCTTGACGGACTTACTGTTGATGAGGCAAAGAAGAAGATTATCGACTGGCTCACAAAAGAGGGTAAAGGTCACGCAAAGGTAAACTATAAGCTCCGTGACTGGGTATTCTCACGTCAGCGTTACTGGGGCGAGCCTATCCCAATTGTTCATTGCGACAAGTGCGGTTATGTTCCGATTGATGAAAGCGAGCTTCCGCTTAAGCTTCCGATGGTAGAATCCTACGAGCCGACAGACAACGGTGAATCTCCGCTTGCAAAAATGACAGACTGGATTGAAACAACCTGTCCTCATTGCGGAGGAAAGGCTTACCGTGAAACAGATACAATGCCCCAGTGGGCAGGCTCCTCGTGGTATTATCTGCGTTATATGGACCCCCACAATGACAAAGAGCTTGCTTCTAAAGAAGCTCTTGAATACTGGGCACCCGTTGACTGGTACAACGGCGGTATGGAGCATACAACACTTCACTTGCTTTACAGCCGTTTCTGGCATAAGTTCCTCTATGACCTCGGAATTGTTCCTACTCCCGAACCATACGCAAAGCGTACCTCACACGGTATGATTCTCGGCGAAAACGGCGAGAAAATGAGTAAGTCAAGAGGAAATGTCGTAAATCCCGATGAAATTGTTGAGGAATACGGTGCAGATACAATGCGCCTTTATGAGATGTTCATAGGCGATTTTGAAAAGGCTGCTCCATGGAGTCAGTCAAGTATTCGTGGCTGCCGCAGATTTGTTGAGCGTTACTGGAATTTGCAGACAATGCTTATTGACGGCGACACAATCCGTCCCGAGCTTGAGGGCGCATTCCATAAGGCAATCAAGAAAGTCGGCGACGATATTGAAAATATCAAGTTCAATACAGCTATAGCAACACTTATGGCTTTGATTAACGATATTACAAACGTAAAATCAATCAACAGGGAAGAGTTGAGAATTTTCTCAATTCTCCTCAATCCCTTTGCTCCACACGTAACCGAGGAAGTTTACGAAGCCTGCAAACTCGGCGACGGTATTCTTGCCGAAGCAAGCTGGCCTGAATATGACGAATCAAAGTGCGTTGATGAAAGTGTTGAAATTGTTGTTCAGGTCAACGGAAAAATCAAGGCAAAGCTGAATATTCCCGTAGATGCACAAAAAGAAGAGGTTCTTAATCTTGCAAAGTCTGATGAAAATGTCAGGAAAGCTATTGACGGAATGAACATAATCAAAGAGATTGTAGTTCCCAAAAAGCTCGTAAATCTCGTTGTTAAGCCATAAAAATTCATTAAAATTTAATTTTTCCTAAAATTCTACATTTCTATTGACATTATTAGTTACATAATGTATAATAAGATTTGCAATTATATGCAAAGTACCCATGCCATATGGCAGATGGGAGGGAAGATAGATGGCAGAGATTAGACTCAAGGAAAATGAATCACTCGAAAGTGCATTAAGAAGATTCAAAAAGCAGTGTGCCAGAGCTGGCGTTATTGCTGAGGTTCGCAAGAGAGAAGCTTATGAAAAGCCCTCTGTAAAGCGTAAAAAGAAATCCGAAGCAGCTCGCAAACGCAAATACAGGTAATCAAATTAAGCGGACAGGGCAATCTGTCCGCTTTTTGCTATAATTTTGATTAAGGTGATACTATGAAAAAAATTCTTGTTTTGTTAGGACCTAACCTAAATATGGTAGGCGTTCGTGAAAAGGGAATCTACGGCACAGAAAGCAGTGACAGCATTGAAGTTCAGATAAAGGAATATGCTGAAAAGAACGGGTTTACTGCCGATGTTTTCCAGTCAAACCATGAGGGTGATTTGATTGATAAAATACACGCCGCAAGGGAATGCTATAACGGAGTGGTAATCAACGCAGGCGCACTCACTCACTACAGCTATGCTCTGCGTGACGCAATTGCAAGCATTAAAATTCCATTTGTGGAGGTGCATATGTCTAGCATTCACGCAAGAGAAGAATTCAGACACACTTCCGTAATTGCTCCTGTATGCGTCGGTCAGATTGCGGGCTTTGGAAAGAACAGCTATTTCCTTGCAATACAGGCTCTAAAGGATTTGATGTAATGAGCAATGAATTATTCTATAAAAGAATTAATAAATTAAAATCTTTATTGCAAAGTAATGATGAAGCTTTGTTTATTACAAATCAGAAGAATATCGGTTACCTCTGTGGCTTTTTCAACAGTGAGGGCGTTATGCTCGTAACAACAGAAAAGACATTTCTTTTTGTTGATTTCAGATATATCGAAGCGGCAAAGAAAAAATCCCACTGTTGTGAAGTAATCTGCTTTACCAAGCTCGATGCTGATTTGCTCAAAGTTATTCAAGCAAATTCTGTCAATAAGCTTTATTTTGAAGCGTCAGATATTACAGTTGCTCGTTTTAATTCTTTTAAGTCGTTATTTGAAAAGAATAAAATTGAGTGTGACAGCTCTTCAACCCTTGATAAAGCTATATCAAATCTTCGAATAATTAAGGACGAATCCGAAATAGAGAAAATTCAAAAGGCACAGCAAATCACAGAAAAAGCCTACAATGAAGTGCTTAATTTTCTCAAACCCGGAGTAAGTGAAAAGGAAATTGCCGCCCGACTTGAATTTCTTATGAAGATGAACGGTGCAGAGGATATATCCTTTGACCTTATTACAATTACAGGCAAAAAAACTTCACTTCCTCACGGAGTTCCGTCTGACGATATTGTAAAAGCAGGGGATTTCTTTACTTTCGATATAGGAGCAGTTTTTGAGGGCTATCACAGCGACACAACAAGAACTGTTGCAATCGGCTATGCAACCGATGAAATGCAGGAGATATACAATATTGTATTAAAAGCCCAGCTTACGGCTCTTGAAAAAATCAGAAGCGGTGTTTTGTGCAGTGAAGTCGATAAAACGGCAAGAGATATTATAGAAAATGCAGGCTATGGAAAATATTTCGGTCACTCAACAGGTCACGGAGTGGGACTTGACATTCACGAAGCTCCGAATGTTTCACCAAAAAGCGATTTTACGCTTGAAAAAGGTATGATAATTACCGATGAACCGGGCATCTATCTGCCCGAAAAGTTCGGCGTAAGGATAGAAGATATGGTTTGTGTAACCGAAAACGGGTGCAAAAACTTTGTTTCTTTGCCAAAAGAGCTTATAATTCTATAAAACACTTGCAATTTTATTGCTTTTTATGTATAATGTTAAATGTCATATTACGGCAATGCTTTTTTGGCGTATAAACTTAATTTTAGGAGGTATTACTAATGATATCAGCAGGTGATTTCAGAAACGGCGTTACATTTGAAATGGACGGACAGGTTGTATCAATCATTGAGTTCCAGCATGTAAAGCCCGGTAAAGGTGCTGCGTTCGTTAGAACAAAAATCAGAAATGTTATTACAGGTGCGGTTGTAGAAAAGACTTTCAACCCCAACGATAAATATCCGACTGCGTTTATCGACAGAAAGGATATGGAATACAGCTATTCCGACGGTGACCTTTACTACTTTATGGATACCGAAACTTGGGAGCAGATTCCGATTAATAAGAGCGTTCTCGGCGACAACTTCAAGTTCGTTAAAGAGAACATGGTTTGCAAGGTGCTTTCTTACAAAGGAAGCGTTTTCGGTGTAGAGCCGCCTAACTTTGTTGAGCTTCAGGTTACAAAGACCGATCCCGGCTTCAAGGGCGACACAGCTACCAACGCTACAAAGCCTGCTACTCTTGAAACAGGTGCTGAAATCAAAGTTCCTCTCTTTATCGACGAGGGCGAGGTTATTCAGATTGACACAAGAACAGGCGAATATATGGGCAGAGCATAATCTCTGCAGGAGTTTATTATGAATTTAACTGAAAGAATTTCTTACATCAAAGGACTTGCCGAAGGTCTTAACCTTGACGAGTCAAAGCCCGAGGTAAAGGTAATTAACGCAATAGTTGAGCTTCTCGACGATATGGCTTATTCAGTAAGTGATATGGAGGAGCTTTACGATGATTTAAGTGCACAGGTTGACGAAATCGATCAGGATCTCGCAGACGTTGAATCAGACATTTATGATGATGAAGACGACGATGATGACTGCGACTGTTGCGATTTTGAGGATGAAGACAATCCTTTTTATGAAGTAACCTGCGGTGCTTGCGGACAGAAACTCAATGTTTCCGAAGATGTTCTTCTTGAGGGCGAAATTGAGTGCCCGAATTGCGGCGAACTTCTTGAGTTTGATTTTTCAGACTTGTTTGACGAGGACGGCTGTTGTTCAGAAGACGGCTGTACCTGCGGTTGCTGTGATGTTGAAGACGAAGATGTTGAATAATTAATTCACAAACTAACACCTCTCGTATAGAATGTACGAGGGGTGTTTTTTTGCTCTACTACAGACAACGCAAGAGAAAATTCAAAATCTTAAAGAGAATTTTGCTGTCAACATTTTTAATTATCCTATCTCTTATTATTTTCTGTGAAGTCCATTTGTCTGATTTCAGACCCGAATATATAAGAATACAAGCGGAGATTCTGTCAGTAAATTCCGTATGTGATGCGGCAAATTCCACGCTCGAAAAGCTCGGCTACAGCTATGACGATATTGCAAAAATTAAATATTCCGAAGACGGTAAGGTACAATCTATAGAAACCGACTCCATAAAAATTAATAAAATCAAGTCGGAAATTACAAAATCAGTGCAAAAAGAAATTGCAAAGGTGTATGATAATGAAATAGATATTCCTATAGGTGCATTTACAAACATAACGGTGCTCTCTAACTGGGGACCGTCAATTACATTGAGCTTTAACTTAACAGGCAGTTTTTCCTCTGAAATAGTAAGCACATTCGTACAGGCAGGAATAAACCAGACCGTTCATCACATCAGACTTATGCTCACTTCAAAAATTATGACAACTTCCCTTGACTATTCGGGAAATATTACCTTTACAACAGATTTTGAAATTGCACAGTCGGTAATAGTAGGTGAAATTCCGTCATCATACGGAAATCTTTACAGAACATATTAATTGCTAAACTTCAATATTAATTTGAAAACCCTGTGAAAAATATTGAAAAACAATATATTTTGTGGTATACTGAAACAGTTAATACAATGGGTAAGGAGGGCATTTATTTGGCTGATATTATAAATCAGGCTGATAAACTGTCTGAAAAGCAGTCGGAGTATATGAAACTGATTGCAGAAATTATGGAAATCAGAAAAAGAGGCGAAAAACCGCTTGCTTTTGTAAGAACATACGGCTGTCAGCAGAATGTTGCCGACAGCGAAAAAATAAAGGGAATGC
This sequence comes from uncultured Ruminococcus sp., assembly GCA_946414115.1. GTDB lineage: Bacteria > Bacillota > Clostridia > Oscillospirales > Acutalibacteraceae > Ruminococcoides. The sequence goes on from CAMKNF010000016.1 coordinate 14,914, forward strand.
TTGCACAGTCGGGATTTGATTTTGTTGACACACCTGATGACGCCGATTTTATTCTTTTTAACACCTGTGCAGTCAGAGAACACGCAGAAGACAGAGTTTTTGGCAACGTAGGCGCACTCAAAAACTTAAAAAGAAAGCACCCGCAGATTTTAATTGCACTTTGCGGCTGTATGATGGAGCAGGAGCATATTGCAAACAGAATCTACAACAGCTTTCCGTTTGTCGGTCTTGTATTCGGCACACACTCACTGCACCATTTTCCCGAATTAATGTATAATTCCCTTGTCAACGGGAAGCGTATTATAGAGCGTGGAAACGACGACAACAAGCTCTATGAGGGTATTCCCGTAAGGCGTGACGGCAGCTTTAAAGGCTGGCTGCCGATAATGTACGGATGTAATAATTTCTGCACCTACTGCATTGTTCCTTATGTAAGAGGTCGTGAGCGGAGCCGTGACAAGAGCATAATCGTTTCCGAAGCAAGAGATATGATTCAGAGCGGCTATAAAGACATAACGCTCCTCGGTCAGAACGTAAATTCCTATGGTAAAAACCTGCCTGACGGTGTTAATTTTGCAAGGCTGTTAAGTGAAATTGATTCAATAGACGGTGACTACTGGCTTCGATTTATGACGTCACATCCGAAGGATTGCTCAAAGGAGCTTATAGATACGATAGCAAACGGAACGCACATAAGCAAGCATCTTCACTTGCCGTTCCAGAGCGGCTCCGACAGAATTCTAAAAGCGATGAACAGGCATTATGACAGAAAAAAATACCTTGAAATTGTAAATTACGCCAAAGAGAAAATTGAAGACGTTTCGCTGACAAGCGACATAATCGTAGGATTCCCGGGTGAAACCTACGAAGACTTCAAGGAAACCCTTTCCCTTATTAAAGAGGTTGAATTTACTTCATTGTTTACATTCATATTTTCACCCAGAGTCGGCACTCCTGCCGAGAAAATGGACGACCCTATCCCATATGAAGAAAAGTCAAAGTGGTTCAGAGAGCTTCTTGATGTTCAGGAGGAGATTGCGGCAAAACGCTGTTCATCAATGGTAGGGAAAATCGAAAAGGTACTTATTGAGGGCGAAACAGGCAAGAACGATGAATTAACCGGCAGGACAAGCGGTAACATAATTGTTGAGCTGAAAGCTCCTGCGGAATTAATCGGAACATTTCAGAATGTCAAAATTACAAAAGCACGTAACTGGATTCTCAAGGGAGAATTAGTATAAATTAATACGGAGGTAAAATTATGGATATTATTACACTGGCAAGAGAACTCGGAAAGGCAATTCAGCAGGAAGAATCATACATCAGATTACAGGAGGTTCAGACAAAGGCTGACGCTGATACAGAACTCCAGAGCTTAATCGGTGAATTTAATCTTAAGAGAATGTCAATTAACAACGAGGCTTCCAAAAAGGAAAGAGATCAGGACAAGCTTGCACAGCTTAACACTGAAATGAGAGAAGTTTACTCAAAGATTATGTCTAACGAAAATATGATTGCTTACAACGACGCAAAGGAAGAATTTGACGTTGTTGCAAACAGAGTGCTTGCAATTGTGCAGCAGTCCTGCGAGGGTGCAGATCCCGAAACAGCCGATTATTCACAGTCATCCTGTTCAGGCAGCTGTGACACCTGCGGCGGCTGTCACTGATTTAATTCAGATTTAACAAAAAGGGTGTGAGATTATGGCGGAGTTATCTCCGATGATGAAACAGTATTTTAAAATTAAAGAAGAAAATAAGGACAGCATTTTGTTCTTTCGTCTTGGAGATTTCTACGAAATGTTCTATGATGATGCAAAGCTTGCGTCAAAAGAACTGGAGCTCACACTTACCGGCCGTGACTGCGGTCAGGACGAACGTGCGCCGATGTGCGGAGTTCCTTTTCACAGCTGTGAGGGCTACATTGCTCGTCTTGTTGCAAAGGGCTACAAGGTTGCAATCTGTGAACAGACCGAAGACCCTGCAAAGGCAAAGGGACTTGTAAAGCGTGATATAATCCGTGTAATCACACCCGGTACAGTTATGGAGTCGAGTATGCTCGACGAAAGCAAAAACAACTACATTTGCTGTATGTTTGCCAAGAACAAGCATATCGGAATTTGTTTTTGCGATATTTCCACAGGAGAATTATATGCTACCGAAATTTCGGGCAAAGATTCATATAATGTTCTCACAAGTCAGCTTGCAAGCTACAACCCAAGGGAAATTCTTATCGGCGGAGATATTGTAAAATTAAAGGAGCTTCCTAAATTTATAAAGTCAAAGCTTTCCGCAGGCGTTGAAATGCTTGAAGATGATAAGTTTGATTATGTGCTTTGTAAAAACACTGTTTCGGAACATTTTAAAGAGGAGTCCGAAAATGTGTGTGGCAGTGAGGTGCTTGTTTCTTCAATCGGCGCATTGCTCTCGTACCTTAAAGATACGCAGAAAAGCGGACTTGAACGCATAAATCACATTGAGCTTTACAGCGAAAGTCAGTATATGCGACTGGACTACAACACACAGCGCAACCTTGAGCTTACGCAGACAATGCTGACAAAAGAAAAACGTGGCTCTCTGCTGTGGGTTATTGATAAGACCAAAACCGCAATGGGTAAAAGGCTTATCCGCTCGTGGCTTGAGCACCCTTTGATGAATATTTCATCAATCAACAACCGTCAGTCTGCCGTTGAGGAGCTTGTAAATAACACTATGCTCCGTCTTGAAATTACAGATAATATCTCGGGAATTTTTGACATTGAACGACTGATGACAAAAATAGTTTACGGCTCGGCAAATGCAAGAGATTTGCGTTCTCTTTGCTCGGCTATTCAGAATCTGCCGAGAATTTCAGAGCTTATTTCTGATTGTAAAGCATCATATCTGAAAAAGATTTTTAGAGATATTGATACGCTTGACGATATATTCAGTTTGATTGACAATGCAATTGTTGAAGAACCTCCCTTTACAATAAGAGAGGGCGGAATGATTAAGCGGGGATATAACGAAGAGCTTGACTCCGTAACGGGAGATATGAACAACTCAAAGGATATACTTGCTAAAATCGAAGCTGAGCAGAGAGAAGCTACCGGTATTCCTAAACTCAAAGTCGGTTATAACAGAGTTTTCGGCTACTATATTGAAGTAACAAATTCCTATAAAGACCTTGTACCCGACACTTACATAAGAAAGCAAACGCTTACAAACTGTGAAAGATATATAACGCAGGATTTAAAAGAGGTTGAGGGCAGAATACTTGGCGCAAAAGACAGGTCTGTTGCACTTGAGTTTTCGCTCTTTGACACTATCAGAAAAACTGTTGCAGATAACCTTGAGCGTATTCAGAAAACGGCAAAGGCAATTGCAACACTTGATGTTATTACTTCGCTTGCAAATATAGCGTCTGATAATCGCTATGTGCGACCTGACGTAAATCTTTCGTCTGCAATAAGAATCAAGGATTCCCGTCACCCTGTTGTCGAAGCACTCTTAAAGGATGCTCCATTTGTTCCGAATGATGTATATCTCGACAGCAACAGCGACAGAGTAGCAATCATTACAGGTCCCAATATGGCAGGTAAATCTACATATATGCGCCAGATCGCCCTTATTGTGCTTATGGCGCAGATAGGCAGCTTTGTTCCTGCATCATCTGCCGAAATCGGCATTGTAGACAGCATTTTTACCCGAGTAGGTGCGTCTGACGATTTGGCTTCGGGACAGTCAACCTTTATGGTTGAGATGAGTGAGGTTGCTAATATTGTAAAAAATGCCACTTCAAAAAGTCTATTGATTCTTGATGAAATCGGCAGAGGTACTTCAACCTTTGACGGTATGAGTATTGCAAGAGCCGTGCTTGAATTTTGCGCTGACAAAAAGAAGCTCGGAGCAAAAACATTGTTTGCAACTCACTATCATGAGCTTACCGTAATGGAAAATCTCCTTGACGGCGTAAAAAATTACAGCATAGCCGTAAAAAAACGTGGCGATGATATAACCTTTTTGCGCAGGATTATTCCGGGCGGTGCAGACGACAGCTTCGGTATTGAGGTTGCAAAGCTTGCCGGAGTTCCGCAGTCGATAATCAACCGTGCAAAAGAAATTCTCTCGGAGCTTGAAAGCGGTAACGGGGGAAAGGTTGAAATAATCAAAGAAGAAAATGACGATATGCAGCTTTCACTTTTGGGCACTGTGCAAAGCCCGGTTATTGATAAGTTGAAAGCGGCAGATTTAAATACGCTAACCCCGATTGAAGCAATGAATTTGCTTTATGAATTAAAGGGAATGATCTAATCTATTTTGAAAGGCGGTGACATTATGGGTGTTATCAATGTTCTTGATAAGCACGTTGCAGAGCTTATTGCGGCAGGCGAGGTTGTTGAACGTCCTGCTTCCGTTATAAAGGAGCTTGTGGAAAATTCAATAGACGAGATCGGAAGAGCACACGTCTGAACTCCAGTCACCATCAAGTATCT
>CAMKNF010000017.1 GCA_946414115.1 uncultured Ruminococcus sp.
CATAGCGGCTGCAACTACGTTTGCAACGCTTAAATCAAGAGGTTCGCCGTTCTGGATTGTTTTCTTCAATGCCTTGTAAGTTGACTTTGGAAGTCTTTCCTGCATTTTCTGGTCGTTAAATACCATACTGCCAAATAACTCCGGAACTTTTGCCATTTTAATTCTCTCCTATCCAGTTCTAAAAATTTGACTAAAAACACAAAAGGACGCTGTAAGCACATTGCCTACAGCGCCCTTGCTGTTGTCATTGCTGTTAGTATATTCTACTTTTCGTGATTTGTCAATAGATTTTTCAAAAAAAATTTAAGAAATGCAAGTTTTATTAATTTTCTTGCAATTTACTCGTTTTTATACCTGTATCATTGCATAAAATCAACAATTCGTGTGTATTTATGAATGACTACTTTAAAAAAGTTGCAATTTCCTGTATTTTTTTCTTGACAAACAGGCGTTTCAGGTTATATAATACAGTCACACGTCATATGCGTTTAAAACTCTGAACAAAAATGCAGGATTGTAAAGCTAAAATTGCAAAGTCTAATAATTCAAAGCTTTGTGCCGACGTTTAATTCATATATTATATATATTGAATTTCAATTCGTTTTATGAACAACTTGTTTCATATAATATAGCGGCAAGCACCGCTGTTAATAAATAAATCTGATATGTGAATTCGCTCTCTTATATAAACTAATTATATATAAAGGAGCGTGATAGGGTTTTCAAAGGCGAAAAATCCGTATATCAGGAAAGGATGATTTTTGATGGGACAGACAGAGAACAGACAAACGCAAAACAGCGGTCTTTATTCTCCGAGGTTCGAGCACGACAACTGCGGTATAGGCGCTGTTGTAAACATTAAGGGCGTAAAGTCGCACGACACCGTTGCAAACGCTCTTACTATTGTTGAAACGCTTGAGCACCGTGCAGGTAAGGACGCAGAAGGCAAAACGGGCGACGGCGTAGGTATTCTGCTTCAGATTTCCCACAAGTTTTTCAAAAAAGCGGCAAAAGAAATAGGCGTCAATCTCCTTTCCGAAAGGGATTATGCCGTTGGTATGTTCTTCTTTCCGCAGAACGAGCTTGCAAGAAATCAGGCTAAAAAGATGTTTGAGATTATTGCAGCCAAAGAAGGTCTTGAGGTTCTCGGCTGGAGAAATGTTCCCTCCGACACAACCGTTATCGGCAAGCGTGCGCTTGACTGTATGCCTGCAATTATGCAGTGCTTTATCAAACGTCCTGTGGGCGTAAAGAAAGGTCTTGACTTTGACCGCAAGCTCTACGTTGCAAGACGAGTTTTTGAACAGAGTAACGAGGATACATACGTTGTTTCTCTTTCAAGCAGAACTATTGTATATAAGGGTATGTTCCTTGTAGGCGATTTAAGAAGATTCTTCCTCGATTTGCAGGATCCCGATTACGAATCGGCTATCGCAATGGTTCATTCACGCTTCTCCACCAATACAAACCCGAGCTGGCAGAGAGCGCATCCTAACAGAATGATTGTTCACAACGGTGAAATCAACACAATCAGAGGCAATGCCGACAAGATGCTTGCACGTGAAGAAACAATGCGCTCCGAGCATTTAAAGGGCGACCTTGACAAGGTTATCCCCGTTGTAAACACAGAAGGCTCCGACTCCGCAATGCTCGACAATACGCTTGAATTTCTTGTAATGAGCGGTATGGAGCTTCCGCTTGCAGTTATGATTACAATTCCCGAGCCGTGGGATAACAACGGCACAATGTCGCAGAAAAAGAGAGATTTCTATCAGTACTACGCAACAATGATGGAGCCGTGGGACGGTCCTGCGTCAATCCTCTTCTCCGACGGTGACCTTATGGGCGCCGTACTCGACAGAAACGGTCTGCGCCCCTCACGTTACTACATCACAAACGACGGCAACCTTATTCTTTCTTCAGAAGTCGGCGCACTTCCGATTGAGCCGTCAAAGATTGTAAAGAAAGAAAGACTCCGTCCCGGTAAGATGCTCCTTGTTGACACAGTTCAGGGCAGACTTATCGACGACGACGAGCTTAAGGAATATTACGCATCAAAACAGCCCTACGGCGAGTGGCTTGACAGCAACCTTGTAAACCTCAAGGATTTGAAAATCCCGAACGCAAAGGTTGAGGAGCACTCAAAAGAGGCAAGAAAAAGACTGCAAAAGGCATTCGGCTACACCTACGAGGAGGTTATGACCTCTATACTCCCGATGGCTAAAAACGGTAGTGAGTCAATTGCCGCAATGGGCACGGACAGTCCTTTGGCTGTTCTTTCAAACGAACCCCAGCCGCTGTTCAATTACTTCAAACAGCTTTTTGCTCAGGTTACAAACCCGCCGATTGACGCAATCCGTGAGGAGATTGTCACCTCAACAACCGTTTACATCGGTGAGGACGGCAATATTCTTGAAGAAAAGCCCGAAAACTGCAAGGTTATGAAAATCCATAACCCGATTCTTACTTCAACCGATATTCTTAAGCTCAAGAATATGCACATCAAAGGCTTTAAGGTTGCCGTTATTCCGATACTCTACTATAAGAACACAAGACTTTCAAAGGCTGTCAAAAGGCTGTTTATTGAATGTGACAAGGCATACAACGACGGTGCAAATATCCTTATCCTTTCCGACAGAGGAGTGGACGAAAACCACCTTGCTATCCCCTCTCTGCTTGCAGTTTCAGCTGTTCATCAGCACCTTGTTGCTACCAAAAAGAGAACTTCTCTTGCAGTCGTTCTCGAAAGCGGAGAGCCGAGAGAGGTTCACCACTTTGCAACACTGCTCGGCTACGGCGCAAGCGCAATCAACCCCTATCTTGCGCAGGAAACAATCCACGAGCTTATTAACGACGACCTTCTTGACAAGGACTACTATGCCGCTGTTGATGATTACAATAACGCAGTACTGCACGGCATTGTAAAAATTGCGTCTAAAATGGGTATTTCAACTATCCAGTCATATCAGGGCTCGCAGATTTTTGAGGCTATCGGTATCAGCAAGGACGTTATTGACGAGTACTTCACCGACACAGTAAGCAGAATCGGCGGTATCACAATCAAGGATATTGAGAAGAACGTTGATACACTCCACACAGCCGCATTTGACCCGCTCGGTTTAAGCACCACAACAGAGCTTGAATCGAGGGGAAGTCATAAATTCAGAAGCGGAAAGGAGGAGCACCTCTACAATCCGCAGACAATTCACACTCTGCAAATGGCTACACGCACAAACGACTACGAGCTTTACAAAAAGTATTCGCATATGATTTCAGACGAAATGGATCCCGTAAGCATCAGAGGTCTGTTTGACTTCAAGTATGCCGACAAGCCTGTTCCGCTGGACGAGGTTGAAAGCGTTGATTCAATCGTAAGACGTTTCAAGACGGGCGCAATGTCATACGGCTCTATTTCACAGGAGGCACACGAGGCTCTTGCTATCGCAATGAACAGACTTCACGGCAAGTCAAACTCGGGCGAGGGCGGCGAAAGCCTTGAAAGACTTGAAACCAAGGGCAAGGCTGAAAACAGATGCTCTGCCATCAAGCAGGTTGCATCGGGACGTTTCGGCGTAACCTCACGCTATCTCACATCAGCAGATGAAATTCAGATTAAAATGGCGCAGGGTGCAAAACCGGGCGAGGGCGGTCATCTTCCGGGCAAAAAGGTTTATCCGTGGATTGCAAAGACACGTCACTCAACCCCCGGCGTATCGCTTATCTCCCCTCCGCCTCACCACGATATTTATTCAATTGAGGATCTTGCACAGCTTATTTACGACCTCAAGAACGCTAACAAGGACGCAAGAATTTCGGTTAAGCTTGTTTCCGAATGCGGCGTAGGTACGGTTGCCGCAGGCGTTGCAAAGGCTGGCGCAGGCGTAATCCTCATTTCAGGCTATGACGGCGGTACGGGTGCTGCTCCGAGAAACTCAATCTACAACGCCGGTCTGCCGTGGGAGCTCGGTCTTGCCGAGGCTCACCAGACGCTCATTATGAACGACTTACGTAACAAGGTTGTCATTGAAACCGACGGTAAGCTTATGACAGGACGTGACGTTGCAATTGCCGCTATGCTCGGTGCAGAGGAATACGGCTTTGCCACTGCTCCGCTCGTAACGCTCGGCTGTGCAATGATGAGAGTCTGCAACCTCGACACCTGTCCGTTCGGCGTTGCAACCCAGAATCCCGAGCTTCGCAAGAGATTTATGGGCAAGCCCGAATATGTTGTCAACTTTATGCTCTTCGTTGCAAACGAATTGAGAGAATATATGTCAAAGCTCGGCGTAAAAACGGTTGACGAGCTTGTCGGCAGAATCGACCTTATCAAGCCCAAGGAGGGCATTGAGGGCAAGGCTGCCGAGGTTGACCTTTCCAACATTCTCAACTGCGACTTTGCAAACGAGAAAATCGAATATGCTAAAAAGAGCAAGTACGACTTTAAGCTTGAGGAAACTCTTGACGAAAAGGTACTTCTTAAGGAATTCAAAACTGCTCTTGCAAAGGGTACTAAAAAGACAATTGAACTCAGCGTGAAGAACACAGACCGTTCCTTCGGTACAATCTTCGGTTCGGAAATCACCAAGAAGTACTACAACACCCTTGCAGACGATACCTTCAAGGTTATCTGCAACGGCTCGGGCGGTCAGAGTTTCGGCGCATTCATTCCGAACGGTCTTACTCTTGAGCTTGTCGGCGACAGCAACGACTACTTCGGCAAGGGACTTTCGGGCGGTAAGCTTGTTGTTTATCCTCCGAAGGATTCAACATTCAATGCTGACGAGAACATCATCATCGGTAACGTTGCACTCTACGGCGCAACAAGCGGCAAGGCGTTTATCAACGGCGTTGCAGGCGAGCGTTTCTGCGTAAGAAACTCGGGTGCAACCGCAGTTGTCGAGGGCGTAGGCGACCACGGCTGTGAGTATATGACAGGCGGACGTGTTGTTGTTATCGGCAAAACAGGCAAAAACTTTGCCGCAGGTATGTCGGGCGGCGTTGCATATGTTCTTGACGAGGACAGAGATTTGTACACCAAGCTCAACAAGGAAATGGTGCTCTTCTCCGAAGTAACCGAGAAATATGAAATTCTCGAGCTTAAGGAGCTTATCGAGGAGCACGTCAAGGCTACCAACTCCAAAAAAGGCAAGGAAATTCTTGACAGCTTTGACGAATATCTGCCGAAGTTCAAGAGGATTATCCCCCACGACTACAAGAGAATGATGTCTGCCATAGCCGTAAACGAAGAAAAGGGTATGAGCAACGAGCAGGCAAGAATTGAAGCATTCTATCAGATTATCCACAACAAATAAGGAGGAGAACAGCAATGGGAAAACCAACCGGATTTATGGATTATAAACGTGAGGACGCTCCCGCATTCTCCGTTAAAGAACGTATAAAAAATTATGATGAGTTCCACACTCCCCTGTCAAAACAGGAGCAGTCAAAGCAGGGCGCACGCTGTATGGAATGCGGCGTACCGTTCTGCCAGTCGGGAATGATGATAGGCAGCGCATATTCGGGCTGTCCTCTAAATAACCTCATTCCCGAGTGGAATGACCTCATCTTCAAAAACGCCTGGGAACAGGCATATCACCGCCTTAAGCTTACAAACAACTTTCCCGAATTCACCTCACGTGTATGCCCTGCGCTCTGCGAAAAGGCTTGCACCTGCGGTGCAAACGGCGACGCTGTTACGGTAAAGGCTAACGAATACGGCATTATCGAAAACGCTTATATCGAGGGCTTTGCCGCTCCACAGCCGCCAAAGGTAAGAACAGGCAAGAAGATTGCGGTTATCGGCTCAGGTCCTTCGGGACTTGCCGCCGCAGACCAGCTCAACAGACGAGGTCACTCGGTAACTGTTTTTGAGCGCAGTGACCGAATCGGCGGACTGTTGATGTACGGCATTCCGAATATGAAACTTGAAAAGCACGTAATCGACCGCAAGGTTGATGTTATGAAAGCAGAGGGCGTTGAGTTCAGAACGAATGTCAACGTCGGCAAGGACGTAAAAGCCGAACAGCTTTTAAAGGAATACGACAGAGTAATCCTCGCCTGCGGCGCATCAAATCCGAGAGATATAAAAGTTCCGGGCAGAGATGCAAACGGCATTTACTTTGCAGTTGACTTCCTCAAATCAACAACAAAGTCACTGCTTGACAACGGTCTGACAGACGGAACATACATTTCCGCAAAGGGCAAAAACGTAATGGTAATCGGCGGCGGCGACACAGGCAACGACTGCGTAGGCACAAGCATAAGACACGGCGCAAAGTCAGTTTTACAGCTTGAAATGATGCCCAAGCTCCCCGACGAGAGAACAGAGGATAACCCGTGGCCGCAGTGGCCGAGAGTCTGCAAGACAGACTACGGTCAGGAAGAGGCTATTGAGGTATTCGGTCATGACCCCAGAGTTTATCAGACTACCGTCAAGGAATTTATCAAGGACAAAAACGGCAACCTCAAGAGCGCCGTACTTGTTAAGCTCCAGCCCGAGAAGGACAAAAAGACAGGCAGAATGATGATGAAAGAGGTAGCAGGCTCGGAGTACAGCGTTGACGTTGAGCTTGTACTGATTGCGGCAGGCTTCCTCGGCAGTGAAAGCTACGTTACAAAGGCATTCGGCGTTGAAACAAACGCAAGAACGAATGTTGCAACACCCGACGGCTCATTCAAGACTAATGTTGAAAACATCTTCGCCACAGGCGATATGCGCAGAGGTCAGTCGCTTGTAGTATGGGCAATACGTGAGGGCAGAGATGTTGCAAGAGAAGTAGACGAAAGTTTAATGGGATACACAAACCTTTGATTTCCTCTTTTTTAATAATATTATAAAAAACCGATTGCTTTGCTTACGCAAGACAATCGGTTTTTGTTGCTAAAATTTATATTTTTTCGTCAATTCGTGTACAGATACGTTATCAAAATCATACAGCTTAGGCTCGGTCAAATCCGTTTCGATATAATATTTTAAATATCCGTCCTGATTATGTTCAAAAGTATATTGTCTATAATCAAGACAAGGGTATTTTTTGTCAAGAGAAACATAACAAAATCTAAAATAGTCAACCGATTTTATTCCGACCTCATCATAAGAATATTTTTCAACAGTCAATTCGTCTAAATCACCGTCTGACCAATAATTGGCAAGCACATATTCTTTTATCCGCATTTTATCATCGTACAGGCATTTGCAAACGGCTCTTATCTCAATATTTCCGTTATCGCAATCCTCAGAAAACAGAATTCCGACAGTCGATTTACCGTCATAAAGTATGATTTCGTGATCATCATATCCCGGAAAATTCACAACGGTAAGCCTGTTTTCGCTGTCAAAGCCATATTCAAAGCAAGGTTTAGTTTTTGAGGTAAGCCTTTTATATAACTTTCCTCTGTGGCAGTTGCCTATTACCATATCCGATATTATATCGGGGCAATAATATCCTCTGTGCAGTTCACTGTCAGAAGCATACTCTTTTTTTGAAACATGGTTGCTGAAATCAGAGTAAATTCCTCTGCATTTTGGCAAATACTCATTCTTAATTTCTGCAAGCTTTTCACTTTCATCAATAAACGGCTTACATATTTTGAGGTTTTCCTCACTTTTCAGATACTCTTTCAGCTCATTTTGTTTACTGCTGAAATCCATAAAATAACCCCCTTTATTTCAATGCTATACTCCAACTAAAAATCACTCTGAAATATATTTTTTCAAATAAAATCCCTGATAATCTTGTAAAATGTTTTTGACTATCGGGAGTAACAAATCATAATTCTTCGAATATATAAACAATTCCGTATGACAAGTAGGCTGTAAAACAGCTTTACTTTTCGGAAGATAAAAATCTATACACGAAAAATAGCGAAAATTATTCTCAACAATATAATCGACAATATTACTGTCATCGGGCAAATTTAACATATACGAACATTTTTTATTTATCAAGCCGTACAAATTATTATATGCATCGTAATTTCTCAAATCTTTCCAGCTTTCAAACAAACAGCCTTTTTCGGAAATTTCACTGCCTATAATTAATGTGTCGTCTGTTGCTGATACTATTTCTTTTATAATATTCGCAAATTGATTTGCAATTCTGTAAAAATCGGCTTTTTCATTCAATGCTGCACTTGGCTCATATCCGCCGTCCCAATATTTTTCACAAGTAATGTAAAAGATATTATTTATATCAAACAGATTTTTGTTAAAATCGTTTTTGCTGAATTTTATTTTTTCCATTAAATACCCTCAACCATATTTATATCAAAGCGGACTGCAAAAGCAGTCCGCCTGATTTTTTATAGGATTTCTATAAAGCCGTTACCACGTTCCGTAGAGGTGGTGCCAGCTTTCATCAATTTCCGACATTGCGTAGAAGTTAAGTTCAGAGCCGTCAAACGGAATGTCAACTGTCTGGCTGTCATTGTTGTTGAAGATAATAAAATCAGCGTCGGACGGAACTTCAACCGAATAAATTGCTTCGCCGTAATCGTTGTTCTCGACAAACGTCATTTCAGTTCCCGGCCATGCAACCGATGCTTCTTCACCGTCTGTCCAGTAATAGCAATATATTGTGCCGCTCCAATGCTGTGAGTTTGAGAACTTAACCGTATAGGTTTCGGGAGTCGGTACAGTTGTCTGAGGTGCAGTTGTGGGCTGTGTAGTCGGCGGTGCTGTTGTCGGCTGTGTTGTAACGGGAGCTGTAGTTTCCTCTGTTCCGCCAACATACTTGCCGATATTACCTGTGTTACTGTACTCTGCACAGTACCTCTGAATAAGAGTAGCGTCTTTAATTCCTACTGTACCGTCGCCGTCACAGTCGCCTGCAATAATCTGTCTATCACTGAACACAACCAAATCTGCTAAATATTTCTGTATTGTCGATGCGTCCGCTACTGTTATAACGCCGTTATCATCTGCATCACCGATTAATACTTTTTCAGAGGGCGGTGCAGTTGTTGCAGGCTGTGTTGTTGCAGGAGGTGCTGTTGTAATCGGCTGTGAAGAAGTGTAAAGATAAACAACATTTACAATACCAGCCGAGTATTTGCCCTGCGCGTTTGACGGAGTAATTACATCTGTTCTGCCCGAAAGTGCAGAGGTTGTGTACGAGCTTGCGCTTGTAGTTTTCGCCTGATTGTCAATAACATCAGCGGCAATTTTCTGTCCTGTTGCAACGTCAATATGGCTTGTGATTACCTTACTGCTGAAAGTAACTGTCTTGTTCTGAATCCAAGCTTCGCCGGCAACAGGGTATCCCTGTTCGCCCGAGCCGGGTTCCTGAGCGCTGCCTGATGTCGGGTGGAACATTACATACGCGCTTATTGCAGGTACTGTGCAGACAAACCAACCATTGCCCTCGCTTGTCATCTTTGTTGCACTTGCCCACTTTCCGTTTGGCTCTTCGCCGCCGTCAGTGTAAGCGTAACAGCGAACGTCTGTCCAGTTGTTTGCATTGTAGTAGTGAACGGTTGAAGAAGTGTTTTCAAGGTCTTTGTATGTAAATGTTATTGTCTTGTCACTGCCGCCAAATGTACCATAGCTTTCAGCAGGATATTTGTCAGTATCAAGCTGATAGCCCTGAATAGCCGCAACAGGAATTTCATAGCTGTCGCCTGCTCTGAGGTGATAGCTTGCTGCGTCCTTGATTTCAGTACCGCTGCTGTTTACATATTTTACTGTAAGGTAGCCTGATGCAATTCCGGTTGAGCTGTAAACAAATGTTACGCTGTAATTCTCTCCGCCTACAACTTTGCCCGAAGTTGTGCCCTCTGTACTCTTGAGTGAATAATCAAAAAGAATTGTGCTGTCGGGAAGTGCACGGTAGGTTGAGCCTTCTCTGTATTTTGCTGTTGAAGTCTTTAAAACTTCACCTTTATCATTAACGTGATTAATTGTGAGCGTTCCGTACTGCGTTTCGGCTGTTTTAAGTCTGGAGAATGTAGAGCTCTCTACAAGAACGGCTGTGCTCTTTGCACCAATTGAGTAGCTGCTGCCCGAAACTGCGCCAAGACTCTTAAGACCTGCATTTGTGCCGTCTGCAACAACTGTCCAGCCGCTGCCGTCAAGGTCAATTGAATATGCCTGTGTACCGCTGTTGACAATTACGCAAACCTTGCCCCATTCGTCAGACTTACTGTTTGAATATGTATAAGCAACAACATAGCCGCTGCTTGACTGGAAGGAAGGTGTGTTGAACTTAGTATCCTTCATCGGAGTGTAATTTTCTCTGATTTCAAGAAGTCCCTTGTAATATGCCGCAACATCAGAGTAGGTCTTTACTCTTGTCCAGTCGATTGCATTGATTGCATCGCTTGACTTGTAGCTGTTGTGGTCGCCCTGCTTTGTGCGGCAGAACTCCGAGCCTGCCGTCATAAACGGAATACCCTGTGACGTCATAATAAGAGTCATTGCCTCTTTAAGCTGACCTTTGAATTTTTCATCTGTGGAATTCCAAGCCGAAGAGCTGTTGCTCCTTATAATCTTATCCCAGAGAATCAGGTTATCGTGAGCGTCGGCATATGCAATCGTCTGTGACGGAGCTTTTGCCTTGAAGCCCTTACCCTGTATGCCTCTTACAACAGTTGACGTTTTAGAGGTTGTGCCCTGAACATAACCCTTACCTGTACCGTTTGTGTCGCCCTTGATAGCGTCACGGTAGCTGTCGCAGAACATACCTACTCTTGCATCAAGCAAAGAAGCCTTTGCCTGCGAACAACCGTCGGAAATTGCAACAGTACCGCCTGTCCAAGGCTCACCGTACATAAGGATTTTCTTGCCTGAACCGTCAGCATAGAGATTGTCAAGCTCGGTGCGGATAGTATTCATAGTTGTGACGTCGTGAATACCCATAAGGTCGAAACGGAAACCGTCAATGTGGTATTCCTCTGCCCAATATTTAAGGGACTCAATCATATACTTTCTGTACATCAGCTTATCGGATGCGGTTTCATTTCCGCAGCCTGAGCCGTTCGAGTATGTGCTTGAGGATTTTTTTCTGTAGTAGTAGTCCGGAACTGTCCTTGAGAAGCACGAGCCTTCTGTTGTATATGTATGGTTATATACAACGTCCATTACAACCGAGATTCCTCTGTCGTGGAGGGCCTGAATCATCTGCTTGAACTCGGTAATTCTTGTGTTGCCGTTATATGCGTTTGAAGAATATGAGCCCTCGGGAACATTGTAGTTCTGCGGGTCATAACCCCAGTTGCGGTTTGAAGATGAGCTTGCCTTTGACTCGTCAACCGACTGGAAGTCGTAAACAGGCATAAGCTGAACACAGTTGATTCCCTGCTCAACGAGGTAGTCAATTCCTGTTGAAACAGCGTTTGCGCTTGTGTCGGAATTAAGAGTAGTTCCGCCCTCGGCAAAAGCAAGGTACTTACCCTGATTTTCTGCACTTACTCCCGAAGTTTTTGAAGCGGAGAAGTCACGCACATGAACCTCCCAGACTACAGCCTCGGCTGCGCTGTCAAACAGAACGTGATTATCGCTGTCCCAACCCTCGGGGTCGGTTGAGTCGAGGTCAACAACCATTGAGCGGTTGCCGTTTACGCCGACTGCCTTTGAATAAACGTCTTGAGTTTCATTTGTTGAGCCGTTTACCGTAACAAGGTATGTGTAGTAAACGTCCTTGTAGTCACCCGTAAGCGTTGTTGACCATACGCCCGTGGTGCTGTTTTTCGTAAGCGGATATGTTCCGATTACTCCTGCGCCCGATTCGCTGTCGGAGCCTGTTTTGTAAAGCTTTACCTTTACATCTGTAGCATCAGGCGACCAGGTTTTCCATGTGGTGGAGGTCTTGCTGTAAACGGAGCCAAGACCTGTTTCGTTATATGCGCTGTTTGCATAGGTTTCGAGATAGCTTGCGTTGTAGTAGCTGCCAGCCGAAACTTCGGAATTATTTGTTACAACTGCGTTAGCCGCAAACGAAGCCATACCCGTAATCATTGCCGCAGAAAGCAATAACGATAATGGTTTTCTGAATTTCATAATCTCACCTCTTATAAACATACACTAAAAATTACATAGTGCGTTGATTATATTTTATCAACAATCTATCAATACATATTTCCTTATAGGAATAAAGCAAGCGTTCGTAAGCCAAAGTTTACGAACACTTTTTGTTTAAACTATCCAAATGCAGTTTGACAAATCCCTATAATCAAAGAATAAAGTCGGAGCAAAGCAACACTAATTCCGAATTACGCATTCCGAATTCCGAATTAATTTACCGGTTTCTTTTTCAGTCCTGCAATTTCGCTTAGCAGAACTGTGATACACAATATACTTGTAATAACCGTCAGAACTGACACCGCCTTTGACAACAAGGAAACAGGAACAATATCACCGTAACCCACCGTTGCAAAGGTAATAACCGTATAGTAAAAAATATCCGCCAGTCCGTATCTGACGCCGTCAAAAGCATTTGCGTTATGCAAAAGGCAACCGTAGGACATAAGCGACAGCACAACGATAAAAAGCATTATTGTCAGGAACGCCGACTTCCAGATGTTTCTGAAGGTCAGAATACTATCACCGCTGTTAGCCTCTTTGAGCACCAGAATCAGCACAAAAAGCATCATAACATAGCAACAGCCAAGACAAATCTGCGACAGCAGAAACTGACTGAAATTCAGACTTGCCCTTGTCGTAAAATAAAAGCAGAGTGCCGCTAAAATAAAAATAATTGAGGAAAACATCACATTGAGCGACGCACTGTTTACGTAAATCAGCTTTCGCACAAATGCCGACACAAAAAGTATTCCCTCGAAGAAAACAAATGCAAGAAAAAAGGAAACGGGAAGTGCAAACAGCACTGCCAAAGGCAACGAAAAAATATCGTTAAGCCTTACGAGCATTACCGCATAAATCAGCACAACCGTTATTGCGTACTGAAATTTTATCCATTTTCCTTTAAGCAAGATTCTGTGCCTTGTGCGAAACGGAATTTCCGCAAAGCTCTTGCCGTATTTGTCAACAATTTTCATATCGGAATTTTTAAGCTTTATGCTCATTATCATTCCCAACAGCACATAAACTGCGGTTATGCAAAGTATAAAATTGTCAGAAATAAAGTCTATCATATTACATCAACTTCCTGCCGATTCGTATGCCTTAATTCCTCTGTTCCAGATAAGCACTCCGATTGTCATTACAATAAGCGCAACAACAATTGTCATTCCGATATTGAAAAGCGGGTTTTCTCCCGTAAGGAAGTAGAGAGCAGGGAAATAAGACGTAAACGCAAAGGGTATGATATATGTAAGCACCGAACGAACAACGTTGTTGTAAATATCAATCGGGTATTTTACAAAATCGTTTACCATATAGAACATAAAGGTTATGTTTCCGCTTCGCTTTGTCCAGAATGCAATTGCCGCAGTTCCGATTTTTATTCCCGTATAAATGAACGATGCAAAGATAATTGCAACAATTACAAGCAACACCTTACTGCCCTTGTCAATCATAACAATTCGCTTTGACAGCAGTTCAATGTCCACTAAGTCGTGAGTTGTAAGCACAACGGTTGTGTGCTCCTCCTCGTTAATTTTTGCAATTGCCTTGCGTATGTTGTCCTTTACGACAACGTCAAGTCCGATTGTCGGCTCGTCAAGGAAGAGCACCTTCGGACTGTGAAGAAGCGATGCCGCAATGTCGGCTCTCATTCGCTGACCGAGCGAGAGAGTGCGAACAGGGCTGTTGATAAAGCTGTCAAGTTCCAGCACCTCGTTTAAAAAACTCATACGCTTTTTAAAACGGCTGTCGTCAACCTCGTAAATCTCCTTGAGCACCGTGTACGTTTCGGTGAGCGGCAAATCCCACCAGAGCTGGGTTCTCTGACCGAAAACAACGCCGATTTCCTTAACATATTTTTTTCTGTCCTTCTGAGGGTCTTTTCCGTTGATTGTGCATTTTCCCGATGTCGGCGTAAGAATACCCGTAAGCATCTTGATAACGGTAGACTTTCCTGCACCGTTCGGACCAATAAAGCCGAGAATTTCATCCTCGTTTACATCAAAGGAAATGTCCTTAACCGCAGCGACAATTTCCTTTTTCGGCTTAACAAAAGACTTTAAACTGCCCTTCAAGCCGGGTTCTTTGATTGTTTTCTTAAATTCCTTTCTTAGGTTTTCAACATAAATCATTAAAAACTCCTGATTTTCTGCACTCCCGTTTCCTGAACAGACACAAATTTCAAAAAAGTTTGTGAGTATTTTGCATTGCTTCCAACGTAAAAGCAATATGCGATATATAATCCGCAAGTAATAGTATATACGCTTATAAATTATACAATATTTTTCAATATATTTCAATAAAATAATTCATAATAATTTCATTTTGATTTTTTGCAAAAAAAGCAATGTAATATTAGTGCAAAAAATCATCATAAAAATAATAAAAAATGTTTATGCCTACAATAATTCAATAATATTATGTTGTTTTCTGTAAGTATCTTGACTTTTTCCTATTGAAATGGTATGATTTTTAGTGAACTAAATTAACATTAGGCGAAAGCACGGGATACTCATGATAGAATATAAATTTAATTGCATAAAATATTGTTCTGAAAATGATTACGGTATTGACGTTTTCTCAAAAGGGAAGCTCGTAAAATCAATTGACGGAATCACGAAAAACTATAAAGATATTATTTTGCTCGTAAATATGTGTAACGAGCTTGAAATTGAATTATGTCATATTGATGATATTGTAGAAGACTATCTGACCGATTTCTGCGTATAATATAATTATATTTTACCCTCGACTTTAGTTTGCATTTATGCTACAATAGTCGAGGTGATTTTTTATGATTTGCAATCTCTGTCCGAGAAAATGCAATGCCTGCCGCACCGAGCATCAGGGCAACGGCTTTTGCGGTTCGGGCACTCTGCCTGTTGTTGCAAGGGTTGCTCCGCATTTCGGCGAAGAGCCGTGTATCAGCGGTACAAAAGGAAGCGGAACTGTGTTTTTTTCGGGCTGTACTTTAAAATGCGTTTACTGTCAGAACTACGAAATTTCCGACGGTCATAAGGGCAGAGCCGTAACGCCGAAAGAGCTTGCCGACTGCTACAAAAGGCTTGAACAGCAGGGTGTTCACAATATTAATCTTGTGACAGCCGACCACTATGTAAATGCGGTAGCCGAAAGCCTTGACATTTACAAGCCGTCAGTACCGGTTGTGTACAATTGTAGTGGCTACACAAGTCCGAAAACTCTTTCAATTCTCGACGGTCTTGTCGACATCTACCTGCCCGACTTCAAGTATTCTGACGACGCTCTCGCAATAAAATATTCCTCTGCGCCGAACTACGTAAATACTGCGACGGCCGCAATAAAAGAGATGATTTTTCAGGTGGGCACGCCTGTGATTGATGAGGACGGTATGATGAAAAAGGGTGTAATTGTACGCCACCTGATTCTCCCCTCTCACACCAAAAACAGCCTCGGCGTGCTCGACATTATAAAGCGGAGCTACGACAAGCAGGTGCTTGTAAGCCTTATGTGTCAGTATGTGCCTGTCAACAAGGCTCACGATTTTCCTAAAATCAACCGAACGATTACTCGTCGTGAATACGACAAGGTAAAATCGGAGCTTTACGCTCTAGGTCTTGACGGCTTTACGCAGGATTTAACTTCTGCAAGCACCGACTTTATCCCCGACTGGGACTTTTGTTAGTGTGTAGTTTGGAGTGGGGAGAATAGTACTACGGTTAAAAATTGAATGGAGAATATTGTATGAATAAATTTATTTTAGGAATACTGCTTTGTCTTGCAATTGCAGTTCCTTCTTGGCTTCTTGTGATGTTTGTTCCTGCGCTTGAGGTTATCGGCGCACCGGTAATCGCAATTATTGCCGGAATGATTCTTTCGCTTGTCATTAAAAAGAAAGACACATTTACCGACGGTATTGCTTTTACTTCAAAGAAGATTCTGCAATACGCTGTAATCCTTCTCGGTTTTGGTCTTAACCTTGCGACAATCGGCAAGGTAGGTCTTACCTCGCTCCCAATTATCCTTTCGACAATTGCAACCTCACTTATCGTTGCTTTCGTAATGTACAAGCTTTTAAAGGTTCCGTCAAAGACAGCAACGCTTATCGGCGTCGGCTCAAGCATCTGCGGCGGCTCGGCAATTGCCGCAACAGCTCCCGTAATTGATGCAGACGATGAGGAAATTGCTCAGTCGATTTCGGTAATCTTCCTTTTCAACGTGATTGCGGCTCTGATTTTCCCCACACTCGGCGGTTTTCTCGGAATGAGCAACGAGGGCTTTGCACTCTTTGCAGGAACGGCAGTAAACGACACCTCGTCGGTAACTGCCGCCGCTTCAACGTGGGATTCAATGCACGGCACAGGCTCAATGGTGCTTGACTCCGCAACAATCGTAAAGCTGACAAGAACGCTTGCGATTATTCCGATTACGCTCGTGCTCGCCTTTGTCAGAATGAGAAAAGAGAAAAGCGGAAACACAGGTTCAAAAACAAAGGTAAGCCTTAAAAAGATTTTCCCGATGTTCATTCTTTATTTTGTGCTCGCATCGGTAATCACTACAATTGCCACCTCCGTATTAACAGGGCAGGCACTTGACGTTGCAAACAACATTTTCGGTTTCTTAAAACAGTTAAGTAAATTCTTCATTGTAATGGCTATGGCGGCAATCGGACTCAACACAAACATTGTAAAGCTTGTAAAGACAGGCGGCAAGCCGATTCTGCTCGGTTTCACCTGCTGGGTTGCGATTACGGGCGTAAGCATTTTAATGCAGCACGTCCTCGGAATCTGGTAATCGGCAGGGTGCCCCTGCAGGCAAATCGAGTGGAAAAGTCGGATTATTTTTAAAAAACGGTTGCCCGAATTTTAAATTGATATATAGGTAACGTTTAGGGAGATATTACGCGATGTTAATAAATATAGAAACTAATCTTTCATTAAAAGAAATTGAAATTATCCTTTCAAATAAAATATGCCATAAATATCCTTTTTTTCATAGAGAATATGATTCAGGAATAAACTGGGTTAGTAATAGCAAAAATTTTATTTGTTTATTTTCCGAAGACGGAACAACGGATAGATGGGGCTATCAGTCTAAAGTTAAATCTTTCTTTTATGGCAAGGTAATTAGGGTTAAGGACAAATACAGAATTATTGGAATTTCCTGCGTAAATATATTCTTTATTATTACTGCGCTGATAGTTTTTGGCGCAATCATATTTTATATAGATAGTTTCGATTTTGATGCAATATTTGGTATTCTGTTCTTTTCCTTAACCGTTGTCTTGTTTAACTTAAATATCTCAAAAGGTAATAATAAGATTAAAGATTACTTGGAAAGACAATTTTCGTAAAGGATATTACATAAAAGCTTTTTAAAAACAAGGCGGTTGCGTTTGCAATCGCCTTGTTTTTATCCTATTATTCCTTTGAAATTGAGCTGAATTTGTATAGAACGAGATTTAAAAGTAAAAATACTGCTATTGCGATAAGCGAATAAGTCATCATAAATCCGAATCCGACTTCGTTGTCAAACAAATTCATTTTCAGAGTAAAAATTTCCTTGACGCTCTCGGCAAACATTCCCTTGTCTGCGCCGTTCAGCATATCGCTGATATTCTCAATTGCAGGGTTCATAAGCACGTTTCTCATCATTCCTGCAATCTGTGAGCCGGGAACGAGGTTTACAGCCGTCTGCACTCCCTCGCCGAACTGTGAAACGGGGATATATGCGCCGATTACAAAGCCGATTGCCGCTGAAATCATCACGTTAAAAGAGCTTAACGTGGAGCTTTTCTTGAAAAACGATGCGAAAACCATAAGCAAAAGCGTTGATGAAACAGAGCCGAGCACCGTCAGTCCGTAAATGCAGAGAATGTCGGTAAAGGAGTACACAAACGTTCCGCCTACTGCGATGAAGATAAGACCTGCTGTAAGCAGAATTGAGCTTATAATAATTGTATTTACTACTGCACCGCTGAAATACGACAGCACAACCGTACTTCCTTTTACGGGCGATGCGCCGTAATCGTAGTTGATTTTGTTCTGCTTGTCGGAAACCATTACCGAAAGCGAGTTGAGCGCAACTGTGACAACCGATGTTCCGATTACGCCTGCGATAAGCCACGAATTTATAAGTGCCTCAATTGCTCCGTCGGTCACAAGGCTTTCAAGCTCGCCGAGGTTTTCTCTTATTGTATCAAGGTAGTTGCCTTTGAGAAACAGTAGATACAGTCCGAGTACGATAATCTGCGTGAGCATTGAAAGAATAATCGCCATTCTGTCCTTAAAATATACCTTTATGTTTCGCAAGGTCATTCCCTTGTATGCGCATAATGTTTTTACCATATTATTCACCCAACCTTTTTCCCGTAATTGTGAGAAATACGTCATCCATATCTCCCTTGATAACCTCATAGTCGCCGATTTGCGGATAGCTTGTTATAAGCCTTGTAGCTTCACCGCTGTCGGCAATTTTTATTTTGTAGGCGTCGCCGATATATTCAAAATCAAGCTTTTCAGCTTTCAGCAGATTTTCTGTGCTGTCAGATTTCGGAGTGTACCACACAAGCCTGTTGTGAGCGTACTGCTTTTTGAGGTTGTGCGGAGTATCGTTTGCAGAGATTTTGCCCGAGTCGATAATCACCAGATCGGAAGAGCGTCGTGTAGGGAAAGAGTGTAGATCTCGGTGG